>JAEWAH010000259.1 GCA_023391725.1 Bacillota bacterium
GTATACTCCGCCGTGGCAAAGGCGAAAAGGAGCGTGACAGAGGCTAGGGAGGCAAAGGTAAGCGCCAGCCAGCGCAGTGTCTTCATGTCGTTCACGATCAACTTGATGCGCTGCTTCATCTGCCGGCCCGTCATGGACATGCAGGTGGCCAGCACCGTTACATCGCGCATGCCCTTTTGGGTGGAAGCCGTGACCAGCATGCCGGCATAGGCAAGCCTGTCCTCTTTGTCCAGCTTGTCTATCACGCGGGCGTCGCACGTAAGTTCGCAGTCGGTGCGGCTCATGGAGGCCGCCCACCACACCAGGGGATTGAACCAGTGGATGACGCAGCAAAGGTTGCGGACCAGGCCCCAGAGATTGTCATGCCCTTTCAGGTGGCAGCTTTCGTGAGCCAGCACCCGCATCATATCCTCCGGCGGTGTGGCGACCGGCAACGCAATGAAGGGGCGGAACACGCCCGTAAGACACGCGCTGGGCAAAGGATCGGTCAGATAGACGGGAACGGGTCTTACTTTTTGCTCTTTGCAAAGCGCTATGTACTTCTCCCATATTTCCCCGGATAACTTTTCGACGCGTTTTTTTCGAAGCCGCCTTTGAAAACGGATATTCTGGAACGCCATATACAAAAGCACAAGGCCCGCACCGCCATAATAGACCCACAAAAGCGCTTTGCCAGACTTCCCGGTGAAAGTGGCGTATGAAATATCAAACGCGATCTGGGCCAGGGGGCCTTCATCCCTGGTGGCATAGTAGATGCCCGTGGCGGTATCCATGAACCGCACGCGTACTTGGTCCGCAATGGGGCGGACACCCTGATTCTGGCTGTAGGCAGGGCGAATCTCGTTGATGGCGGGATTGGGCAGCGCAAGCGGGCAGAGCAGACGCACCGCCACCAGCAGCCAGGCGAACCAAAGGACGCGGTTGCCCAATTTCCCCCGCAGGAATTTGCGTACAACCAGCATGAGTACGATGGCGATGCCGGCCAGGATATTAGCCTCAATCAGAAAATTGTAGACTGTTGCGCTGCGCATATGTACCCCCCTTGTAGCTCCGCTATTCTTTGGACGTGCCTTCCAATATCTTCATGATCTCCTGTATTTCTTCTTCCGTCATATTCCCCCGCTCCACCAGGTTTGTGACAAGCAGGGAAGCCTTTCCCGAGAATAGGCGCTTAAGCAGCGTATCGGTCTGCTCCCGAGTCACCCTTTCCTTGTCCACTTTGGGAAGGTAGCGCTTTACACCGCCTGTTTCATCAATGTCTACCGTGCCTTTTTGGTTCATCCTCTTGAGCAGCGTGGTCACGGTATTTTTTGTCCAGCCGGTCGCCTCGCAAAGCGCTCTGGTGATCTCCATCATCGTCAGCGGGCTCTTATCCCAAAGCAGCTGCATGATCTTCCATTCGGCCTCCGTCAAGGCTGTCTTTTGATTCATTGAACGCTCTCACCTTTCTCGGTTAGACAATTGTCTAACTGCAGTGTACAACCATTGGCAATGTGTGTCAATGGACGAATTGTAACAAATATCCAACCCATTTGCTCTGGCAGCGGGTATGCAATAAGAAAAGCCGACCTCGCGGCCGGCTTTTCTTGTTGCATAGTATGGAGAGCTTTTTACTCGCAGATCGTCAGGGGTTCCCCAATACGATGACTTCCCCCAGGGAGGATTGCGATTCCAGCTTGATTTCAAGCGTGGTCACATCCATCGCGTCAAAGTGTATGACCTGGCAGCCGCCGGGCACACCCGCGTAACCTGTCAGGTCCACAGGCGTCTCATACGCACCATTTACGACAAGCGTGCCCTTGGCGTTTGCCTCGGGGCCGGGATACAGGATCACCGTGTCGGCCTTGACGGGCTTTTCAAAAGCCATGCTGGCCTGCGTGCCCCGGAAGGCATATGCCGCGGATGCGGGAGAGACGCAGTAATCCCCATCCGTAAGCCCCTGACCATTTTCGCCCTCAGCAGTGAGAGCAGCCAGCGGGGCAACGTTCTTCACATCCAGCAAGGCATAGGGCAAGAGCTGGACTGCCCGGGTCGGCCCATTGATATAGGCCGTGCCGTCCGCGTGGAACCCCGCCCTGTCATAGTTCAGCTGCCGGTTTCCGGAAGGCATGTCGGGGTAGGTATGGGTATGATAGGCGGTGAAGAGTTCTTCCCCCACGGTGAAAAAGCTGTTGTGGCCGGGACCGGAGATGACCACCTTGCCATCCGCCTCCACATAGCGCAGGATGGGGTTGGTGTCCGCCTTCACAAAGGGGCCGTTGGGACTATCGGAGACCGCCACGCCTACGTCGTAGGCCTTGTCCTCAAAATAGTTGCCGCTGTAATAGAGATAGTATTTCCCATCATGCTTGACCACCACGGGGCCCTCGTTCCAGCGCCACTCGCTGCCCCCGGTCTCCCAGGGCTGCTCCGGGGCGGTGAGCTTCTTAGGTTCCCCCACGGTGGATAAAAGGTCCTGTGCCAGCTGCACCACATAGAGATCGCTCTGGTGGATGCGGCCCACCACATTCTCCGAGCAGTCCCGGGCATAGTACAGATACGGCGTGCCATCCTCATCCACGAAAAGGCTGGCGTCGATCACAGCATAGCCGGGGTCAAAAAGCGGCGCGTCCAGCGGGTCCTTGTACAGGCCCTGGGGCTCATCGGCAAAGGCGATGCCAATGCGCAGGCTCTTGTCGGCGGCACGCCTGGCGGAAAACAGCATCACATACTTGCCCTGGTATTCGTACACTTCCGGGGCCCAATAATCGCCGCTGCCCCAGGAGACGCGCAGCAGCGCTTTTTTCTTGCCGCCAAAAGTCTTTAGATCCTCGGAGATTCGGACATTGAACCCCACGCCGCCGCCGGTGGCAAAGGCGTAGTACTTCCCATCCACAGGGAGGATGAAGGGATCGCCAATGTTATCGACGTTCAAAGGATTGCTGTAGAACCTTTGGGCGATCTCCCCCGCGTCCTTTACGGCCAAGGGGGAAAGGGTACCGGCGGAAGCGGACGTTGCAAGCATGGCACACATGATGATCACACCTCCCAGACGGGCAAAGAATCTCTTGTACATAGTTCTCCTCCCTTATGGCGCGGGTGTGGCCACAGTCGCAGCCTTTTCCGCTTCCCGCGGCTTTTTGTCGGCCTTTTCACTGGTGCGCCCTGCCAGAGAAGCCACGATACTGATGGCGGCAATCAGCACCGCCGTCCAAAGCAGTGCTCCCCCCGGGGCGGCGATGGGTTGTTTCCAGAACCAGATGTCCCGCTTGGTAACTATGGGCGCGGCATTCAGCCCGGCCAAAGTGAAGAGTGTCAGGTTGCTGGCCAGAAGGTAAAACAGCGATTTTCTGCCAACGTTGCGCAGCCAGCCGTCCGCCTCGCGAAGGACGGGAGGCAATGTACCGATCTTGGCCATCAAAAAGCTCAGCGTAACCGGAGAGAATCCGGTCAGGAGCACCCAAGGCAGCGACGGGGGGAAGCGCTCAGGCAGACCGCCAATCGCCGTATAGATCCCTCCGATAAGTGTCGCGCCAAGCCCGATGCCGAACAGGACCCAGCCGTGCTTGTGGGTGGTCTGCCAATAGATGCCCAGCAGCAGGTAGGCGGCGTACTGCACAACCGGGAAGCAGGCAAAGCCGCGGGTGCCGATGAGAAGGCCAATTTGGGGCGTTTTGATCAGATCATACGGCAAAAAGCACAAAGCAAGGCTTACCACTGACACGATCAGCGTGGGTACAAAGCGTGTGGAAAGCCACTTCAAGGGCTTGAAGAAGATCAACACAAGCAAGGCAAAAGCCGCAAAGCCCGCCAGGAATTCCGACCAGCCGGGGATATCGGAAAGCAAAAGCACCTTCTCCACCGTGAGGGTATTGAACGGAGAATGTTCCCTAAGGATCCGAAAGCCCAGGCCCGAGAGTACAAACACCACGTACATCGTCAGCGCGACCTTGAGTAGACGCGGCCAGGCCTTTTTGAAGGACTTTTGCAGATACGCGACGGCGGAGCTGCGGCCAAAGCAAAACACAAAGGTGGGGAACGCCAGAATATTAACGATGTCGGTGATACGGTTAACGGCGGGGAAAGCCCCGCCGTTGCCGAAGAATTGGAGCACGTGGCAGTATACCATGATCAGCACCAGAAACCCGCGAATCCTGTCGATGCTCTTGTCGTATTGCATATTATCCTTTGATGCCCGAACCCAGGTTCAGGCCACCTAAAAAGTATTTTTGAGCCAGCAGATAAATCAGGAACGTGGGGATCATGCCCATGACGCCGCCAGCCAATTGACGGACGATGTGGGTACCTTCGCTGACCTGCAAAAGCCGAAGGCCAGGGGTCAAGGTCAGGTTCTTGGGATTGGTGATGGCGATGGAGGGCCATACGAAGTCGTTCCACGCGCCAGTGAAGGCGAAGAGCGCCACCACCGTCAGAACAGGCCGCAGGCTGGGCAGGATGATGCGCAAATACGTCTGCCAAGGGCCGGCGCCATCGATGGACGCCGCCTCATCCAACTCCCTGGGCACACCCTTTAAGAAGTTGCGGATCAGGAAGATATTGAACACGCCCGCGACGCCGGGGAAGATGATGGCTGGCAGCTTATCCAGCCACTTTAAGGTGTTCATGATCTGGAACAAGGGCACCAGGCCAACCACGTTGGGGAACATCGACATGCCGAACACTGTCCAGAAGATGGCTTCCTTGCCACGGAAGTGCAGCCGCTCATAAGCAAAAGCGGAGGTGGAGGTCACAAACAGTACCAGGATCACTTGGCTGATAGCTACGATCAGGGAATTCTTCATCCACCCCAGGATGGGGGTGGTGGCGGTATTGAACACATAGGCATAATTCTCAAGGGTCCAGGTGTAGGGAATGACGTTCTTCAGCTTTAAGTACTGCTTCGCCTCGGCGCTGGGCTTTAAGCTGGAGAAGATGGTCCATACCAAGGGCATAACCCATACCATCATCAATACGAACAGGAAAACAAAAGCAATAAGTTTACCAAGATTTCTGTGCATCCACGCTTCCATGGAGCGCGGTCTGCGGGAATAAGCCTTTACCGATATCATTTTGCCGCCCTCCTTTATTGCGCGTTTGCCCGAAGAACACGGAATTGGATCACGGATACCGCCAGGATCACCACGCCCAGGACAAGCGCCATGGCCGAAGCCATGCCGGGGTCGCCCCCCGCCCTGCCAAAGCCCAGGTCGAATATATACATTAGCAATACATAATTGCTGCGTTTATCAAAGCCATTGATAACGCCTGTGGTGGGGCCGCCGCCATTGAACATGAGCGGCTGTCCGTAAATGCCGAATTGGGAGATTACGCTGGTGATGGCCGTGTACGTCAAAGGATAGCGCATGCCGGGCACGGTGATGTGCCAAAACTGCTGCACCGCGTTGGCGCCGTCCACCGAAGCGGCCTCATAAAGTTCCTGGGGAATGGAGGCCAGCGCGCTTTGATAAATGATCATATTGCCGCCCGACACCCACCAGATGGTGATGATGACAAGGGCGACCCAGTTATAGGGAATGTTGCTGCCCCAGTTCAGTTTGCCCAAGTGCAGGAATTGGTTGATGAAGCCGGCGGACATGTTGAACATGTAGCCCCAGCTGAGCATTACCACAGCAATGGACAGTAGCGCGGGCAGGTAGAAGATCGACTGAAAAACCTTGTGTGCAAAGGGTTTGCGCTGCAGCGCCACCGCCAGCAAAAGCGGGACGATGATCTGGAAAGGCACCGTCATCAGCACGAACTTGACGGTATTGGCAAGCCCCCAGCGCAGCTGCCAGTAGTATTGCGAATTCTGATTAAAAAAGAGTGTCTTAAAATTATTAAGGCCAGTAAACACCATGGGCTTGCCCAATTGCCAATTAGAAAAGGCGGAAGCAACACCCACTATTGCGGGAACCAGGAAAAACACCGCAAAAAGCACAAGATGCGGTAAAAGGAAAGAAAGCGCCGTCAAGCGCGTTTTCCAGGGGTGTTTCCCAATAGCGCGTGCCGCGATGGCTTTAGCGGTCATTTTGATTACTCCTTCGCTGGTAAATGATGAAACCGGGGCGCCGGATGAATGATCTTCCGGCGTCCCGGATGGTTACCTTATGGATATTACTTCGCAGCGAGCTTCTCG
Organism: Bacillota bacterium; assembly: GCA_023391725.1. Classification (GTDB taxonomy): domain Bacteria; phylum Bacillota; class Clostridia; order Christensenellales; family Aristaeellaceae; genus JAEWAH01. The sequence continues at coordinate 6,116 of JAEWAH010000259.1, forward strand.
TCTACCTTCTGCTGCAGGGCGGTGGCATAATCCTGGGAGGTCATGCGGCCGAAGACGCTTTCCCAGCCCATGGGATCAAGGGTGTCCACAACCAAGCCGTAGTTGATGTAGTGGGAAACGGTCATGCTCTCACCATAGTTGGACAGGAAGGACTGCTTCATTTCCTGATAGGCGGGATCCTCCAGCAGCTTCAGGGAAGCAACGGTCTGGCCGGCCTGCGCCCAGAGCATGGAGTTGTCACGCACGTACTGCAGGAACTTGGTGATAGCGGCCTGCTTTTCGGGGGTGGTGTCCTTCTTGAACTCTACGAACTGGTGGGAAGAAGCCCAGAACTTCACGTTGGCGGGATCATACTGGGGAAAGATCGCCATGGCGTAGTTGAAGGGAGCTTCCTTCAGGCCGTTGTTCATCCAGATGCCTTCGGGGCAGAACACTTCCATGCCGGAAGCGAACAGGCCGCCAAAGGGATCGTCGCCGTCGACGCTGGTAAGACCCGCATCATGCATGGCCTTCAGATCGTCCAGAACCTTGGTGAACTTTTCGTTGTTCAGGGTGGCGGCAACGCCGTCTTCGGACATCTGGCCGCCCAGCTGATAGTACATGGACAGGATGTAGGGGCGGTTCCAGGTCAGGCCGATACCGGTGATTTCGTCAGCCTTGGCCTTTTCGGCAACAGCCTTCACCTCGTCCCAGGTGATGATGTTGTCGGCCATAACGGGGGTTTCCAGGTCATACTGGGCCAACAGGTCCAGGTTCACGTAGCACACGAAGGAGTGCACGTCCAGGGGCAGGGAATAACGGGTGCCGTTGATATCGCCCATGGCCCAGCCAGCGGACAGATACTGTTCGGGAGCGAAGTCGCCATTGGCCATCACCTGGTCGATGGGCATGATGATGCCGTCTTTGACGAACTGCGCGATGCGCTCGGCATGCACGATGGCAACGTCCGGAACGCCTTCACCGGAAGTAACAGCCAAGGGAGCCTTGGTGTACAGGTCGGAAGCGTCCATCTTCATGTGGTTGACCTTGATGTCGGGGTTAGCAGTGTTGAAATCGGAAACCAGCTGATCCATGTTCACGCCGTCTTCGCCGGTGAACACGGTCCAGAAGTCCAGTTCCACGGGCGCGGAAGCTGCGAGAGACGCAGGAACCATTGCCAGAACCAGCAACATGGACAGAACCAATGCCAGGGTCTTTTTCATGGGTGATCCTCCTTTATTATATACCGCCTTACGGCGATATTTCGAAATGGGAGAGCGGGGAAACCGGATGCTCAGCCGTTGCGCCCTAAGGCGTTGCGCACCAGCGCGCGGATCTTTTTGGGGTCCACCTTGGGGGTGCGGTCGGGCATCACAAGGCCGTTGATCTCCTGCATCACGTCGGTCAATTGCGTGTAGCAGTAGCCTTGGCAATAATCAAGTTCCTGCACAGCCTCGAACACTTCCTGGAAGCGCTTGAGGTAGGCGTCTTCATCCGTGACTTTGTCATGATACCCCCAGGTCTCCATGCCGCCCATTTTGCCCTGCGCGCCGATGGTGGCAAAAGCAATGCCGCCAAATTCGGTGATCAGGAAGGCCTCGTTCCCTGTGGGGGTCTCGTCCTTTGCATAGCTCATGCGCCAGTCGCAAGCCGTTTTTTCCACCGCTTCGCGGTTTTCAAAATGCTTGGCCATGACCGCCTTTTCCGCAGCGTAGTCATGCAGGCCGCAGATATCGGTCTCCACCTGCTCCCAGCCATCGTTGGAGGAGATCAAACGCGTGCCGTCAGCCGCCTTGCCCATGTGATAGAGCATACGAGCGGTAGATTGCTGGCGCTTGTCGGCATAGATCTGCCTCACGCCCCAGCTTTCGTTGATGGGCACCCAGGTAATGATCGCGGGATGGTTAAAATCCCGGTCGATAAAGCCCAGGAAAGTTTCGGCCAGGTTGCGCACGGTTTCATCCGCGTAATCATAGGCCGAGGGGATCTCGCCCCAAACGATCATGCCAAGCTTGTCAGCCCAGTAATAGAACCTGGGGTCCTCAATCTTCTGATGCTTGCGGGCGCCGTTGAAGCCGAAGGCCAGCGTCAGTTCGATATCACGGCGGATGGCTTCGTCGCTGGGCGGGGTGATCAAGGATTCCGGCCAGTAACCCTGGTCCAGGATCAGCCGCTGATAGAACGGGGAGTTGTTCAAGAGTACCTGGCCGTTCACTACCTGCACCTTGCGCATGCCAAAGTAGGTAGCCACATGGTCGGTTTCCTTGCCGGCCTTCAAGATGCGAACAGACACATCGTAAAGGTTCGGATCGCCAGGCCGCCAGAGGCGCACAGGCTCCAGGGAGCCCTTGTCGATCATGTCTACCGGAATGCGGACCTGCCGGTCAACAGTCTCCACGATCACATGCTTGACCGCTTTCCCATTAATGGAAACCTGCACGTCCACCTGCAGGGGCTCAGCGGGGAACTTGTCCAGCGCCAGTTCCAGCGTAGCCAGGTTCTTATCGATATCGGGGGTGATATGGATTTGCGTCAGGGCGTACTCCCCTACCGCTTCCATATATACTGTCTGCCAGATGCCGCTAACCGGCGTATACCAGCAGCCCATCAAGCCCTTGTCCCAGTACTGCTTGCCGCGGGGCTGGGTGCAGTCGTGCCTGTCTTCCACACGAAGGCAAAGGTCGTTTTCGCCGTTCTTTAAAAGGTGGGTCACTTCCACAGTAAAGGGAGTGTAACCGCCCTTATGCTCGCCCGCTTGCTGGCCGTTTACGAACACGCGGCAGGAAAAATCCACCGCACCGAAACGGATAAGCAGTCGCTTGGCTTTCATTTCCTGAGGGACGGTGAAGCTGCGGCGGTACCACAGGATAGGATGGATATCCTCTGTGCCAATGCCGCTCTTTTCGGACTGATAGCAAAAGGGGACCAGGATGCTGCTACCCAAGGTATGGGCAGGCGCGAACCAGCGCTTTTTAAGGCCTTCGTCCGCATCGTCAAAAGCAAACTGCCATGTGCCGTTCAGGTTCATAAACGTATCCCGGGTAAAATCCGGGCGGGGATGTTCCGGCCGGGGAATTGGGGAGAACTCTGACATAATGCCCCTCCAAATTATTTTGAGCAAGCAAAAAAGTGCATTTCATCCAATTTTATTGCACATTTATCCAGATTGTGCATGGATAAAATACAAATCTTTTGCTTTCCCGAAAACGGATTAACACACTTTTGCATAAAATGTGCACCGCCGTTTGGTGCTTATAGCATATCACCGGCGGTGCATATATGTCAATGGTTTTAAGTTTACTCCATTTAAGCTATAGGCAAGGTGTCTATCCCTCGCAATTAATGCAAGTTTTTTATACTTTATTTTGCGTGGCTTCCTTCATGTGATAACCTACCTGCAAAACGATATCCTGGGCGAAATCTCCGAACTGTTCCCCAAACAGATTCAGGCCGCCCACGTTTTCGGCGTCCTCCGGCACCTCAATGTGCACGGTGATGGCGTCGCCTGCGCCCAGCTGCAGATCATTCAGCTTGGTGCCGGAAGCATACATACTGTCCAGATAGCTTCCCTTATGGTCCACACGCCAGGTCTTTAAAAACCCGTGCTGCGTGGACAGGTCCGACCACCAGGCGGGATTTAACCGCCCCCGGTGCTCGCCGCAATCACAGGGACTCGTCCAGGTACCCAGCACCTTCCCGTTGATGGATACGCGGATATCACTCTTCCACGGATCCCGGTACATGGGCGCCTCGGAGCAGGCCTCAAAGGAAAGCTCCAGCCAATCGATATCAATCTCGTGGACGCGAAGGAGGCTGAACATGTATTCCACAAAGCCCTCGCGGAACCACAAAAGCTGCGCCGCAAACCTGTCGATGGAGTAGAAGGTGCGGGGGTTATCATCCTCCCCTATGGTATTGTTCGCCCCTGCCAGCCCGCATGTTGGCTTGATGCGCCCTACACGGCTATACCCCCCCACGGGCATATGCATACTCAGGACGCTGCCCGTATGCTCCTCATAGGGCAGAAGATCGATGCTCAGTGTATCGATCTTGCGGGTCGAAAGCTTGAGCACTCCGCGGATGCCCGGCATATTTTCCGTAAAGATCAGCCCGGCGTCCTCCAGGGTGCGCACGGCCAGGGCCACGGTGGATATGGGAACATCCATGCTGTCGGCAAGATCATTGACGCTCAGCATGGACTTTTTGCCCAGCAGCTGCATGATCTGAAGACGCACAGGGTTGGAAAGCGCCTTGGACACCTCCAAAAGGTGCTCCGGATCATCAATAGTCAGGCGCATATGCTTTGTGCCGCGGGAAAACAGTTCATCCATGGATTCCGTTCCGCCTCCCCCTTTGGGCTCTTAAAGAGCATAGATATGTCCAAAGGTATATTTGCTGTCACGATGCCTATATCATATCCGAGCCGTGACCGCTTGTCAAAGGCATGCGTACCCATCGGGGATACTCGGAAGAGTCAGCCTGTTCAAAAACCCGCAACAGCAGCAAAATTATCCGACGGGATAACTTTGCCGCAGCTGCGGGTTTTTTCAAGAGAACATTAAACGTGAAGCACGCATCAAATAATCTCCAGCTCATCCCTGGAGCCCAGGGCGGGAAGGGCCTTTTGGGGAGCGTCCTGGTACCAGAAGGCCACGGAGGCGATATCATCCTGCAAGGGCAGGTAACGCCCGCCGCTGCGCCAGCCCAGGGCCTGGATGGTCACCTTCAGATCCTTTTGGAAGTAGATAGGATCGGTGATGTGCCAGCGGTACATGCCAAAGCGCATCTGGGAGTCATACAGCCGGTTGGGGCGGATCACCTGGGGAAGGCCCGTGTAGGCAGTGGAGAACTCCACATACTCGTGGGTGATCCTGTCTTCAAAATCGTAAGAGCCGCAGAAGTAGTCTTCCGTGCCCGTGCCGCAGATAGTGGGGTATTCACGATCCCCATCCATAAAGAACTTGATCTCGCCCTCGCCCCACCAGCCGCAGTTGTTGACGCCCCAGGCCATGTAGGGGCCCACAAATTGTCCTTTGCCCGGCACGCCGTCCAGGATGGTGTAGTCCTCTTGGTAGGGCAAGGGATTTGCGCGGCGAAATTGGGCATGGAAATACCCCGCGTTTTCCGGGACGGGCTGGAGGGTATAGGTGATCTGATAATAGACGGTCACCTGCTCATCGTTCCGGTTTTCCAGCGTGATGCGGCAGTTCTTCCTAAAAGGCATGCTCCAATAGCAGTTAAACGCGCTGCCGGGGTTCACGCACACGGCCAGGGAATTGACGTGGGCGTAGCGGCCCCAGCCGCAGGCGAAGAAGTCGCCCAGGGGGCACTCCACGGAAGGCACTTCGCTATCATCCCAATAAAAGCGGATGATCTGGTTGCGCCAAACGCCCGTGGGCGTGAGCCAGATGTGGTTGATGATCCCAGGGCCGGACATGTTGGCCAGTTCCAACGTCTCGCCGGGGGCAATGTGCAGATAAGGGTTCACCTTCCAGCCGGTGCCCAGATCCCGGGCGGCATTCTTCGCCGTACCCTCTTCAATGGGCGTCCGGCCGCCCATGCCCTTCTCCCCTGTCCTGTTTTCGGGGCAGATAGAGCGCGTTTCGTACCCGTTCAAAGCAAACAATTCGTCCATACTGCGCATAAAATCACCTTCCGCTGTTCATTTAAGTTCCTCAGGGTAGATCCGCCCGCATCCACATGATGTTGTAGATGGGAAAAAACTGGCTCATGGCAAAATAGAACGTTTTCCCGTTTTCCTCGATGTATTTGGGGTGCATGTACGCCCCGTACAGGGAAGCATACTGCGCGCCCGTAGCCAAGCTGTAGGGCTTGCTCCATTCGCCCCAGGGGGTGATGCCTTCCTGCATGACCACGGCGTGCATGGGCTCACTTAGGTACGTGAGGATAAAGTTGCCAAGGTAGGGGTTATAGATGGCGGAAATCTCCCCCACCGGCCCGTCGATGACCACCTTAGCTTGCTTGATTCCTTCTTCCCCAGTGACCCATTTGGGTAAGCCGTCCGCCCCCTGGCCCACGTAGTAGGAATAGCTTGCAAAATCTTCGATCTTGTCCACCGGGACCTTCATCAGCGCCACGCCGCCTACGCGCCCGCTGGGGATGCCCCAGATGTACATGGTATCCTCCACCTGGACATTGGCGGTCTGGATGAAGTTGGAGTCGCCGGGCCACTTCACGTCATTCAGCTTCTCCCATTTCTGCCCGCCGTCCGATGATTTGGCCAGGCCCGAGTAGCGGCAGTCCCACTTGCCCGCCTCGCCCCAATGGGCCACGGACATGTAGATGCAGTAGAGCGTGTCGTTCACCGCGAAGATGTTGGTGGGGATCACGGTCATTTCCACATTGTCCTGCTTGAGGCTGCCCAGCAGTTCCTTTGCGACGCCTTTTTTATCGGTAATGGCGCCCACGATATCAAGGCCGTCTGAAGGCGTATCGTCCTTGATCAGGAACAGCACATTGCTGCGCCAGTGGCCGTTGTTTTCATCGCCGAAGGTGTCGCCGCCGAACATATAGGTGGTATCGCCGATCACCGCCATGGAGCCCAGGTCCACGCCCCACACGCCAAAGCGTGACTGCGTTTTGTTGGGGCTTTCCTCCCCGGTGACCTGAGAAACCTTCGTTACCTTTGTTTTGGTCAGGCTATGCAGCTCCCACTGCTTGCCGGGAAGATTCCCGATGGCGGAGTCTTCTCCCAGGAGCAGGGGCTCCGCCAGTGCGGCGGAAGCGGACACAGCGAGCAATGCGGCAATCAGCAAAGCTGCAATACGTTTCATGATCACTTGACCTCCTCATCGTCCCAGCGCAGCTTTTCCGCGTCCAGGGGAAGGCGTTTCTCCACCGGAAGGATGGGCTCAAAGGGCTTGTGGGGCTCGGTTTGATACCAGTATGCAGTGGAGCTCCAGTCGTCGCTGCGGTTGTTGTTGTGCCCATGCTCAATGGTCACACGGATGGACTTTTCAAAAGTCACCGGGTCTTTTACGTGGTAACGGTAATAGGTGATCTTGCCCTTCCAGTTGTCGTCCCCGCCCAGGATCAGGCCATGCCAGGGGGCAGAATACTCCTGCTGGGGGCACCAGGACATGTTTACGTAATCCTCGGTGCCGGTGCCGTGAAGCTTGGGCGGCCAGTTTTCGCCGTCCACAAAGATCATGTCGTCGCCCTCGCCGGGCCAATCCCACTTGTTGCTCTCCCGAAGGTTATGGATGTTGATGTTGCAGCCCACGTAATGGCCCGCGCCTTCCGCCTCCAGGATCACGTAATTGCCCTCCCCGGTAGTGTTCTTCCCGCCGAAGCAATAGAAACGGTTATCCACCCCCTGATCACTGATTCCCTGGGTGGGGCATTCCCTATGCCACCTGGCATGGAAATACAACGTCTCTTCCGGCAGTTCCTGCATTTGCTCGTAATCAAAATAAAAATACGTGAGCAGCGGAAGCGTTCCTTCATTAACTACTTCTACTTTGGCGGATCTTTTAAAGGGCATGGGGAACCAGCAGTTGAAGCCGCGCCCATTCTCCGGACTCATTTGAAGGGGCTCGGAAACGAAGTTGCGGCTTTGAGCATGGCCCATGCCGAAGAAATCGCCGATGGGCGCCTCCACGCTGGGGGTCTTCTCCCCATCCCAGTACATACGCAGGATGACCTTGCGCAGGAAATTGGGCTCATCCTTGGGCTCGTTCATCAGCGTAAACCAGATATGCTCGATGCAGGCAGGGCCATTTAGCTCCGCCACCACCCGCGTTTCCCCGGGTGCGATGGTCCACCGGTCCTCATTCCCACCGGTCACGTCATAGCTTGATACGCGCAGCCGTTTGGTGTGCCGCCGAAGGTAGATATTGGAT
>JAEWAH010000227.1 GCA_023391725.1 Bacillota bacterium
TTCGCCGGAGGAGAAGGAGGTGGTCAGGCGGTCGCCATAGCCATCGCCGGGCACCACGTCGTAGACCACTTCGATGTTCTTGTCGTTCTCAGCGTTGAATTTGTCGATGATCATCTTTTCCGGATCGTTCTGCGTCACTTCCCCCCAGTGGGTCACGGTGATGACGATCTTCCCGCTTTCGGCCTGGGCAAAACTGATCAGGCCCAGCATCATCGTCAGGCACAGGGTCAAGGCTACCAGTTTCTTCATGGGTCCTTCCTCCTAGATATTATTCTATCTGTCGCAAAAACGTTTTTGCCGCATCCGGAGTTCCCCCATTCCGTCCTCCAGGACAATTTCCCGGGGCGGGTGAAAAAACGTGGGACAAGGCAAAGCGCCTTGCTGAGATCCTTGAGAAACGTGTCGAAAACGTTTTTGGAAACAGGAAAAGAACAGGCGGCCCTTTCCTTAATCCGTGCAGGGCCGCACGGAGCGCCGCTCGATGAGCCGGTGCGGAAGAATGCGGTGGCCGCCGACAGTGCTGCCCTGCATCATCTCATGGAGCAGCGCCGCGCTCTCATACCCTATCTGCCGCATATCCTGGCTGACGGTGGTGAGGCCGGGGACAGTAAACTCCGAAATCGCCAGGCCATCAAAGCCTGTGACCGAAAAATCATTAGGTACGGAATAACCGCTATCGTGGATGGCCTTCATGGCGCCCAGCGCCATGATATCGCTGAAACATAAAAGCGCTGTGGCATGGCTTTTGCCATGATCCGCAAGATAGGCCCGCACCTTCTGATAGGCCATCTCCTCGCTAAAATCGCAGTATAGCACCCGGTCGCGCGTCAGGCTCATCCCCGCCTGCTGAAAGGCGATTTCTACCCCGGAAAGGCGGGCCATATTCACAGCGGCATTCACCTTGCCGCCCACCACCAGGATGCGCCGGTGGCCCTGTGACAAGAGATACCTAGTCACTTCAGCCGTGGCGGCGGTATTATCTACCGATACCCAGCCCCCGGTCTTGCCGCGGATGGGCACATCGATAGCCACGCTGGGAATCTTGGCATCGATTAGCTCCGCCAGGTACACATCATCGGTGGTGATGCCGCTCAAAATCGCGCCGGAGAGGCTGTGCTCCTTGCAAAACTGGGTGTAGGAGCGGCTGCGCTGCTCCTTGGAATCGGTTGTATACAGCGCCACTTCCAGGCGGCTGCTCAATGCGTAATGAAACACGCCCTGAAGGATCAGGTACACGCTGTTGTCCCGGCTGTCGCCCTCCAGAAGACCAGAAATAATAAGGCCGATATTGGGCGGCTTCTTGGCCGAAAGGTTGCGGGCGCTGATGTTGGGAGTGTAGTTCAACTCCTGGGCGGCCTTAACGATGCGCTCCTTGGTTTCGGGGCGGATGTCTGGATAGCCGTTGAAGGCCCTGGAAACCGTCCCGATGGTCACCTTGGCGCGCTGCGCCACTTCCTTGATGGTTGCCGCCAAATACTCCGCTCCCCTTTTCGCCCCACTCCCGTGTGCTGTTCTATCTGGTTTGCAAAAACGTTTTTGTGTCTTGACCCAATTATAGTACGAGGGTTGTGTTTTGTAAAGAGGGTGGATGGGATTTTTTTGTAACCGACGGCGCTCCCTGCCTTTTGTGTTTGAGGAGCCTGCCTTGCTACTCCCCCGCCCCAAACCAATTCCGGAACTTCTTTGGCGTCATGCCCTGGTATTCATGAAAGCGTTGTATAAAGTAGCTGGTGGTGGAAAAGCCTGTTTCCATGGCGATATCGGTTACGGACTTGTCCGTTTCCGCCAGGAGCATGGCCGCCTGTTTGAGGCGCGCCAGCACCAGGTATTCGGCGAAGCCCCGGCCCAAATACCTGGAGAAAAATCGGGAAAACGCCGTGTAGTTCATATCCACATGGCGGGCGGCATCGGCCATGCTGATGTCTTGGGCAAAATTCGCATCCACATATTCCAGCGCCTTGGTGAGCGTTAAGATGGCTGCATCATCCGGCACATCCTTATGACTGCTTGCATGCCAGCAGCGCAGGATCCACAAAAAAAGCCGGCTGATGTTGGCGCGAAGTGCGATCTCGTACCCGAAATCCCGGCGCAAAAATTCATCCACGATCTCCTGGAGCATATCCCCCACCGCCGCGGCGCGGGTCTGTTCCGCAGGGAACACCTTTTGGTGGGAGCCGCTGCCCTTAATGTAAGAAAGGAAGTATTTGAGCTCAAACACCAATTGCTCCGTGGAATACAATACCTCCGGCGCGAACTTGATCACCAGGTATTGGTTCAGCCCCTCAAACATGGCGCGGGTGCTGTGGATCTCCATGGGATCGATGAGCGCCATGTCACCAGGATACAGCTCATACGGCTTTTCATTTAGCAGCAGCGTATATGCCCCGGATTGGCAGTACAAAATTTCAAAGAATTCATGGATATGCGGCTCCGCCACGGGGGCGCGCCCGATGGTCTTCTGTGCGCTGCAATCGTAGATATAGCGGATGTTTCCCCGGGCCACCCGCTCTTCCCTATAAAATCTGCTCATAGATCTCCGTGCAAAAAATTGATATTTTGGTACAAAAGCATTATATCATCAACATGGGAATGAATGCTATAATTTCGCCAAAGGGCCCACAAAAAAATGAACTATTTAAGTGTCAGGAGGAACAAACCATGGCAAAACGGCTTCGTATCGGGATCATCGGCTGCGGCGGCATCGCCAACGGAAAACACATGCCTTCCTTGAAGGCCATTAACCGGGTGGATATGGTGGCTTTCTGCGACATCATCCGTGAAAAGGCTGAAAAGGCCGCCGCCGAATATGGCACGCCCGACGCCAAGGTGTACACGGATTACAAGGAACTGCTAAACGACAAGACCATCGACGTGGTGCATGTGTGCACCCCCAACCGCTCCCACGCGGACATCTCTATCGACGCCCTGAACGCCGGCAAGCACGTGATGTGCGAAAAGCCCATGGCCAAGACCGCCGCGGACGCGCGCCGCATGGTAGAGGCCGCCAAGAAGTCGGGCAAGAAGCTCACCATCGGCTACCAGCACCGGCATAAGCCCGAGAGCACGTATTTGAAGAGCGTCATCGAGCGGGGCGACCTGGGCGATATCTATTACGCCAAAGCCTTTGCCATCCGCCGCCGGGGCACCCCCAACTGGGGCGTTTTCCTTAACGAATACGAGCAGGGCGGTGGGCCGCTCATCGATATCGGCACCCATTCCCTGGATTTGACGCTGTACCTGATGAACAACTACAAGCCCCGCATGGTGGTAGGCACTTCCTACAAGAAGCTGGAAGACCCCAGCTGCGGCAACCCCTGGGGCGCCTGCGAGCACGGCATGGAAGACGCCGCTTTCGGCTTTATCGTGATGGAAGACGGCGCGACCATTACCTTGGAAGCCACCTGGGCTCTCAACACCATTGAGCCCATCCAGGAGGGTAGCATGCAGCTGTGCGGTTCCAAGGCCGGCGCGCAGATCAAGAACGGCATCTCCATCAACAAGGGCGAATTCGGCCGTTTGATCGAGATCAAGCCTGACGTATCCGCCGGCGGCGTGGCCTTCTACGACGGTGTGAAGGAGCCTCCCCCCATCACCGAAGCCAGGCGCTGGATCGACGCCATCGAAAACGATACGGACCCCGTGGTGCTACCCGAGCAGGCCTGCGTGGTTTCTGAAATTCTGGAAGCCATCTACACTTCCGCCAAGACGGGCGAACCCGTGTACTTCAACAAGAAGTAAGGAGGCCGCGCCATGGAATACGGTGTACAGCTTTACAGCGTGCGGGACATTACCGGGACCAACATGGGCGGCGCGCTTTCCAGCGTTGCCCAGCAGGGCTATTCCTTTGTGGAATTCGCGGGGTTCTTTGGCATCGGCGCCAAGGAAATAACAGCGATGCTCAAAGAATATGGCCTGAAAGTATCCGGCACCCACACGGGGCTTGCGGAGCTTGTGGAAAAGACGGAGGAGACCATCGCCTACCACAAGCAGATCGGCAATACCAACATCATCGTGCCCTACGCGGAGCTTGATACCCAGGAGAAGCTGGATGATTTCATCGGTAGCATGAACGGTCTGCAAAAAAAGCTGAAAGGCTCCGGGATCCGCCTGGGCTATCACAACCACGCCCACGAGTTCAAGCAAAACGCCGATGGCTCGGTAGCCTTTGAGCAGCTCATCTACCGCACAGAACTGGACCTTGAGATTGACACTTTCTGGGTGTACGCCGCAGGGCTCGATCCCGTGAAAGTGCTCGAGAGGCTTCACGATCGTGTGCCGGTGATCCACATCAAGGACGGGTATCAAAATGGCGAAGGCATGCCCCTTGGGAAGGGAACCGCACCGGTAAAGGCCGTGTGCGAGACGGCCAAAAAATACGGCATCCCCATGGTGGTGGAAAGCGAAACACTCAAACCCAACGGCCTTGCTGAAACGGAAATCTGCATCAAGTACCTGCGCTCTTTGGAATGATGGCAGGCTCAACAAGGGAGAGAAAAAAATATGGTCAATGTTCTGATGCTGTCAAAATGGCATGTGCATGCTAGGGAATATGCTAACACCGTAAACGCCCAGCCGGACGCGAAGATCACCTGCGTGTGGGACGAAGACGCCGCCCGCGGCCAGGCCTGGGCCCAGGAATTGGGCGCAGCCTTTGAGCCGGATCTTGACAAGGCTCTTGCCCGCGTGGACGTGGATGCGGTAGTCGTTGATACGCCCACCACCGATCACAAACGGGTGATGCTCAAGGCCGCCAAGGCCAAGAAGCACATCTTCACCGAAAAAGTGCTGGCCACAACGATGGCGGACTGCAAGGAAATCGCCCAGGCGATCAAGGAAAACGGCGTGAAGTTCTGCATCTCCTTCCCCCGCCTCACCTGGCCCCTGGCCCAGCTGTGCCGCAAGACCATCGATGAGGGTGCGTTGGGGCGCATCCACTATATGCGCATGCGCGTGGCCCACGATGGCGCGCTGCGCGGCTGGCTGCCGGACTACTGGTACGATAAGGATTTAGCCGGTGGCGGCGCGATGATGGACCTGGGCTGCCATCCCATGTACATCGCCTCCTACCTGCTGGGCAAGCCCGTGCGCATTACCTCCATCTTCAACAATACCTGCGCGCCGGGCGGCGTAGATGACAACGCGGTGTCTGTGATCGAGTTTGAAAACAAAGCCATCGCCGTGCTGGAGACCGGGTTCGTTGGCTCCCTTGGCGGGGAAATGTTTGAACTGCTGGGCACCCAGGGCGCCATCGTGCAAGTGGGCAAGGATTTGAAAATGCGCACCAACAAGTTTGACGGCGGCTGGTACATCCCCGAGAAGCTGCCCGAACAGCAGGCTTCTGCGCTGCGTCAGTGGCTGGATGGGATTATCAACGGCACGTCCATCCCCTTTGATCTTGATAAGGCCATAGCTTTGACGGAACTTTTGGAGAACGCGTATAAATCCGATAAGGAACAAAAGATCGTGGCGATCAAGTAAGAACGCCGTTCCTTAGCGGGAAGGAGCTCTTAACAGCAATCGGCCCGGCTTGGGAATTTCCCAGGCCGGGCCTTTATTATTCTTGATTGTTACAATAGCGGACGTAAACACACACGTTTCGCTATTGCGGCGGGTGTGAAAATGAGGTATTCTATTTTGGTATTTTTCCGGAAGGAGCATTGATATGGACGAGAACAAAAGGCCGACCATTGAAGAAATGATGGAGGGCAAGCAAAAGCCCGAGCGGGACCGCAAAAGCTGGGTAGGCTTTGTGGAAAGCGACGTGGTGACCTTTATGACCCTGAATGATTTGGAGAAAATGACCATCGACGACGGCTCGGGCAACAAGGCCAAGCTTACACGCCGCAAGGACAACAGCGTGTTTGTCGAGTGCACTTCTTCCAACGTTCTTTGATAGGGTGTAATATCCATAAGAAAAAGGCGGATGCCTTGCCAGTTGGCAAAGGCATCCGCCTTTTGTTGCTTTGAGTAACAAAAATTCTCATCTATATACAACTTTCCCATATTATGGCATAATTACACAACCAATGCATGTTCGTATACAGAAAAAAAGCTTTTTCGTCCTTGCCATCAAAAGGTTACACGCAGCTTGCGCCCTCACATCCGCAAAATGATTTCTTAGAGAGGTACCCATCGTGAAACTGACTATGCAGAAAATGCTCCCCTTCCTATTGATGCTTGCGCTGGTGCTGGCCTTTGCGCCGCTTCAGGCGAGGGCGGACTATTTCACGCTCTTTGATGACCAATCCGGGCAATGGGGCACCGATCTGGGCCAGAAAGTAGCGTCTACAGGCGATACGCTGTATATCGCCCGGTCGGAGGGGTTGTACGCCTACCACATCGGAGACGCAGCGCCCAAACAGCTGATGGACTTTACGAAAACCGATCTTTCCGGTGCGCCGCTTAAGCAGGATATGGCGAATCCGGGGATTTTAGCGCTGTTTTGCCAAAATGACGTGCGATACGCGCTGGAGTATGAACTTAGCGGTCTATGGCGCTTTGACCCAGGTACGTCCGCCTTGGGAGGATGCATCTGAACGGTATATCCTTTCAGGGTTCTGCATGGATGGCGGCGCCATCTACTAT
>JAEWAH010000256.1 GCA_023391725.1 Bacillota bacterium
GGAAGACGGATGAGGATGAAATGATCGATGCGATGCTCAGCCGCTTTCCTTCCTGCAGGGTATTGTTAACCCTTGGGGAGAAGGGCGCCGTTTATGCCGACGCGGCGCGTCGCCTCCGGCAAGCCGCCACCCGCACGGATGCGCTGGATACGACCGGAGCCGGAGACGCCTTCACGGGATTTTTTGTCCGCGCGATTCTCTGCGATGAAACAGTGGAGCACGCCCTGGCAACTGCCTCGCAGGCGGCGGCTATCGCAGTCAGCCGTTTCGGCGCGGGACGGTCCATTCCTTACAAAGATGAGGTAGAGCAGGCCATGGCGGTTTGCACTGCGTCAAAGGGGTGATCTTGTGCGCACGATCGTTTTATTGGTTGTTCTGTGCATGATGCTCATGCCCGCGGCAGCCGAAACCAAGTCGGCGGCGGAATTTGAGGCCTCCGGCGAAGGCATCTACAACTACTGCCCGGCCGCGTTTGAGGAAGATGGCGTGCAGCACATCTACTACTGCACCAACACAAAAGCGCGGGAGGTTACTGATTCCATCGGCTACAGAACCGCCACGTTTTTAGATGGAGCCTGGCAGTATTCGGACGAGTCCATTGTCCTGGAACACACAAAGTTCTGGACCGGCTGGGACACCGTGCATGTGTGCGATCCGGATGTGGTGAAGGGCGCGTTCACCTACAAAGGGGAAGAATACGCATACCTGATGGCGTATCTGGGCTGCACGACAACCAACAACCAGAACAATGAAATCGGCCTGGCGGTATCCAAGGAGCCAGGCGGGCCATTCATCAAAATCGATGAAATCAACCCCATCGTCTCCTTTGAGCGCGACAAATCGACGCCGGCGCGCGATGCCATGTTCCAGTGGGGCGTTGGCCAGGCATCCCTGGTCAGCATCGATAAAGCAGGGCAGGTCCTGCTGCTCTACACGGCTGGCCGGGTCGATGGCACCTATTTGATGTGCGAACGCTGGGATTTAAGTAATCTGGGCCAGCCCCAGCATATGGGCGAAGATTGGCGCAACCAGGTCACAAACACAGGGCTTCTCGGCCGCGACAATGGTTATGCATCACTTAATAATGCCGAGGCCATGTACGATGCCCAAAGCGGGCACATATACCTTGTAGCGGATGGATGGCCATGCTACTTAGAGGGCGTCGACGAACCGGGCGAACCTACGTTCATCAATTCCACCGTGCGGGTGCTTAGGTATTCTCCCGCCATCACGCCGGATGATCTTGGAAAATTGACGTTTCAGGATGGCTCTTGGGAACAAGTCGCCCTGGTCACATCCGCCGATTCAGGCTTCCCCCGGAATCATAACCCCGGCCTGGTGCATGATCCATATGGCTGGGCGCTGTCGCCCGATACGCTGGATGTGCTGTACAGCGTCAGCGAGGTGGGGAAGCCGAACAATAGTTTATGGACATACCGGATACACCGGCTGACAATTGATCTGCCCCAATAAGAGCGCATACTCCTGCCAGCTGATAATTCCAAATTTCCAAGGAGTCGCCAATGATCTACACCATTCATGAAACAGATTTGTTCCGGCCCCATCAGGATCCCGATGACCATTGGGACCTCGCCTGCCAGTTCGCCCTGGCACATATGGGTCTGCACCGGCTTAAGGGCGTTTTGATCGATCATCCCCCGGGCTTTGTCAAGGGCGATCCCGATATCCAGGCTGTCCAGCAGCTCAATGTGATCACAGGCCTTCACACCCCCGTTGGCATTGGCGCGCCGGATGACGCAAAAACGGCTGCAAGCTCTGGCGCCGCGATGCTGCTGGAGGCGCTAGAACATACGCTGGAACCCGTTACGATCCACATCGTGGGTTCCAGCCGGGATGTGGCCCAAGCCATCCAGGCGAACAGGCCGCTATTTGCGGCCAAGTGCCGGGCTATCTACCTCAACGCAGGCTCCGGAAACCAGAATGGGCGGCTGGAATACAACGTGGAGTTGGACCCTGCCTCTTACGCAGCCATCTTTTCTGCGCCGTGCCCCGTGTACTGGATGCCCTGCTTTGACACTGTGCCCGACTGGGGCGTAGAGGACATGCAGGTGGGCCGGTATGGAACGTTCTACCGCTTCCTCCAGAAGGATATCCTTGAAAATCTCTCGCCCAGAATGCAGAACTATTTCCTTTCAATGTTCACCCAAAATACGGATTCCCGCTGGCTGGCCGCGCTGGGCGGCCCGGTGGACCAGGGCGCGCTGGCCGAATATGGGGAGCAGCCGCGCAATATGTGGTGCACCGGCGGTTTCCTGCATGCTGTAGGGCTGTGCGTCTCACTTGAGGGAAATATCGCTCCATTGGGAGAAAATCCGGTGGACGAGGTCTTTGGTTTTACGCCCATCCGCGTACAATGCGATATAAATGGCCATACCGAATGGGCAGCTTGCCCCGCCGGGGAAACGGACCGATATTTGTTTACGGTGATGGATACGTCAGCCTATCCGCAGGCAATGACTCGCGCGATGCGGTCGCTTCTTAAACAGCTTCCGTAGCAACCAAAAACCGCCGGCAAAGACAGCCGGTGGTTTTTTAGTATACAGCAAAACCTTCCGCAATGCATGGGTACAGGTCGCCATCATCACGCCTATCGATTCCGGCTTCCGGTTGGTGAAGGATATCCAAAAACAGGCGGGGCCGAAATAGCCCCGCCCGGTTAGGATACTGTATTTTAAGACATGGAGGGAATGGCATGACCGGCTTTCATCATAAAGAAATTCTAAACAGCAGGCGTCAAAAAAGCCCTCTTTAAGGTATTAGCGGGACCGCATGGTGCAGATCGCGATACCGCCCGGACCCTCCGCGCCCGCAACATTGCCAAGGCGCAGGCCGTAGGTGGTAAATACGGCCACCTGCCCAACGGCGGAAATGAACAGCTTTGTCTCGCAGGCGTCCAAAGCAATTTGGTCTACGCCGAAAAATGGTGAGATGGAAAGCCCGTGGGCAAATGAACGCAAAAGTGTCAGACTGCCCGCGACTGGGTCGAAGGCGAAGATATCGACATTGGCGGAGGTCAGCGCGAACAAATACCTGCCGTCACGCGTGATGGCCATGCTCTGCGGGTTATCGGAGGATCGCGTACTGCCAAGAAGTGTGACATTATCGGGCATACGCGTGCTGAGCACGCTGATGCTGCTGGCATTGCTGTTGGCGTTAGCCACAAAGGCAAATTGCCCGTCGGGGCTGAAAACAATATTAATCGGGCGCGGTCCGGCGGGGAAGCTCTGCCCTGAATCTTCCAAAGAGCCGTTGGGATTGATCACGAACCGGTGAACAACATTGTTGGCGATTTGCGCCGTCAACACAAGCTCGCGGCATTCAGGCGAAATAGCGACGGCCTGCGCGCTGGTGGGCAGCAACGATACAAATGCGTTCACCTTGGCTGAATAGGACACGATGTCCTGGTTTGAGGCGGAACCGTCTACTGACACTGCAAATTTGCCGTCCGGCGTTACCGCCACATCCTCAAGGAACGTTGGGGAAACTGCGCTGCCAATCACTCGGGCCGGCGTTTCGGTTAGATCTATCTGAAACATTGTCTTGCTGTTGAAGGAAGTTACGAAGGCGCGCGTGCAGTCATTGGTGATCGCAACATCAATGGCGTCTGCGTCCAGCGGTATCTGCTGAAGCACTTCGAAGGTGTTTGTGTCAAAAATGGTGACTCTGCGTCTGCCATTTTCAGCAATAACACCGAAACAGTCTCTTGTATACATAGGTGGCTGCCCCTTTCTATACTGGAAGGATATTCCTCCCATATATAATATGGAACTCTTGCACGATGTGTTCTCAAGTGCATTCAAAGTGCCCCCGGTTACTATACAACAGATCCCATGGTAATGATCCATGCACCCATTTGCAAAAGCTTTACGGCGCCATTTGCTGTGTGAAGAATGGCGGCGCTCCCCCGTTTGCGGCGTGGAGGCAGATTATCCCCACACCCGCGCTGTCCGTGCAACAGCAGCCCATCCGTCCTGTGCGTGATGAGCTACGCTGCACGATGGAAGCAAACGGCGATGCCTTCCTTTACATTCGCGGCCTGCAGGACATCATCGTCGAAAGTGCCCGCGCCTAGGCCCTGCCTTCGGAGGCTGGATATTCTCTAGTATGATAGAAAGGCCAATGATCTAAAGACAAGCGGCTTTGATATGTTACCAAGCAAAAAGCCCCTAAACAGCGCGTTTAAGGGCCTTTTACTACTTTTGTGCTACGGTATGCCGGGGTTATGTTCAAAAATAATCCCAAATGCGGCGCACAGCTTATTCAAATCTTGAAAAGGAAATATTCGCCGGATGCTTCTATACTCATGCGCTGGGTGAAATTGATTTCAAAAGCGACCTTTTCATCATAGATCTGGCGAGATACTTCAAAGTTCAATAACCTTCTGTGCCTTTCAGCCTGCTGTGGATATTCATTGTTCATAAAATCCACTGCCCTTTGTATACCTTCTTGTCCATTGTAGGCGTAATAGTTGAAACACATCCAAATATCGTACGTACCGTAGTGATCCATCAAATCGGCATCCTGCAAAAGCCGAGCCCAGATATCGTGTTTATCCTCCTGGGGATGGCGGTCAGCATGGGCGGCAATCAGCCTCGCTATTTCCTCAATTTCATCCTGTGACGCATATCCCTGCAAAAAATCCCGGACAAGCAGCGATCCCGTATGGGGGTGGGGCTCAATCCCTTTCCCAACATCATGAAACATAGCGGCGGCCCGGAGAAAGTCGTCATGGCTGTCATCCTCCGTAACGGCTTTGCGCAAGGAGATCACGCCCGCGCCCACCCGTTTTCCGTGGTCATATGCGGCTCCGACCTCCCTTTCCTTGTGGGATTTTCTGTTTTGCATCATTTTTGCGGCCAGAGAATCCAGAGTAGCAAAGTCCATCCATATTCCTCCTGTCAACGCAACTAACAGTCATCATAACATTCGGTAAAAACGATGTCAAACCAAAGGGGAAAGAAAAGCCACGGCGCCGGATGGGCACTGTGGCTCGTTAATAGGGGAGTAGGAAGGCTGAATTTCTCTCTCATTTCACGGGAAAAGGGCCATCTTTCAATATATCCCGCCACATCCGGCTGAGTTCTTCATTGGCCTGGATGCGGGAATCTCCCCAGCCCTGGCCTTTCCACATGCTTTGGGATTCCCAGTCGCAGTTGATGTAGCTTACCGCTTTGATTACATCATTGTTCGTGCGGATGTGCTCTAGAAACGGCCCGTACCAGGCACTCCACAGCGCTTGCGCATCCTCGCTGGCATTGTCCCGCTTGGGGGCGGCTTCCGAAATGAACACGGGCTTGTTCATTTTGCGGGCCAGGTTAAGGATGCCGCTGCCAATGACCGTGCTGTCTCCATCGAAATAGGAATAACCCATCCAGTCTACATACGTATCTCCCGGATACCAGCGCATGAGATCGTCCTCGCTGCCGAAGCCGTAAGACTGCCAAACAGTCTGGAAGTTCAAAACGCCCTGGGCGCGCAGAGCATCCACAATGGTACAAAAAGCTTTGATGTATTCCTCTGGAGCATAGTGGTTCCAGGGTCCGTCAAACTCATAGCCCAGGCGCAAATACACTGTCCGGGGGGATGCGGCGGCAACAAATTCACCCAGGCTCCGGATGGACTGACCATACAGGCCCTGGGCAATGCTCCCGCATTGGTCCACCATGTAGACACCAAAAGCGATGTCCGCTTTCGCAAACTTTTCGTCCGAAAGATACCGCTGGGCGCATATGTCCCCTGCGCCCCAGTCGGCAGGCAGAAACAGTCCGCCAAGCCCCTTAAGGTCTGTGTAGGATGTCACACCATCGGGCATTCCGAAAGCATCGATATACCCTTGCGCATAGTCTTTAAGACCGCCCACGGCCCCCAGATCTTGGCCGATGAAAAGGCGCACCGGCGCATCCTCGGCCCAGGCACTCAAGGGTACCAGGGATACCAGCAAAACGATCACTGCCAGTAGTCTCATAATGCGGCCTCCCCCGGTGCAGACACGCCCATCAGGCTGTTGTATGCTTCCACACGCCACACATGGCCTCCGGATACGGGCAATTGTACCTGATCCGTGATGTCCACCAGCAGCCCGTCTCGATACACACGGTAGAGGGAAGCGCCGGGCACCACCTGCCAGCGCAGCGTGTCCCCCTTAAGGATAGGCTTTGGGGCTGGCAGTTCACCCGATTTTATAAGGCCGGCATGGGAGATCAGGAATGGCCCGCCGCCCTCACGCAGGATCTCAAGAGCAGCATAGCCCTGCCCCTTTAAGGGAATGTGCAGGTACCCATGACCGGGAACCCAGGCATAAGTCTCACCATTGATGATAAGCCGGACATCTTCCACCCCATCCAGGCGCAGGATGCATTCCCCTGAAAAGAAGTCAGGGAAATGAAAGTGCAGTTTGCACCGCCCCTCGCAGGCCCAGGAAGGGTTCCAGCCGCTGCCGTAATGGGTCAGCGCGCCTTCCACTTCATAAG
>JAEWAH010000272.1 GCA_023391725.1 Bacillota bacterium
GCTATGTAATGACCAAGTATCTTGTCTTTGACGCCGCTGCCACCCCCACGCCCACCCCTGGCGGGGGAGAGTAGCTTAAACCGGCATATAAAAACAGGCCACTGATCACTCGATCGATGGCCTGTTGTTCATGAGGAGTGGGCGTTATAACACGGCCAAGCCCTGCGTTCCCAGCTCGGGGAGAAGCCCTCCGGCTGTCACCTGGATCCGATCAAGCCGGCCGTCGTCCCGGATGGCAAAGACGGAAATGGTCCCTTGGTTGCCGTTGAGCGCGTAGAAATTGCAGCCGCAGGGGCTGACACCGTTATCTATAGGCATCCCCGCGCCGTTTGGTGTGCTGAACACGCTTTCCACAAAAGACAGCGAGCCGTCTTCCCGGACATCAAAGAGGGTAATGGCGCCGCTGCCCGTGCTGGAAACGTAGGCATGATGCCCGCAAGGGGAAACCGATACCCAGCACGAAGCCTTTTGATTTGTGGGCACGGAGCCGCTGATCACTTTCAGCCGGCCATTGGGGCCCAAGTCGTAGGAGGATAATGCATTGGCCCCGGCCTCCACCACAAGCAGCACGCTGTCACGGGGAAACGCCGACCCAAAAGGCCCAGCGCCGTTGGAATCATTCACCGCCTGCAGCCGGGCAGTCCCTTCTTCACCGATCAAATATACGCTGATGCGGTTGGTGTTCTGCTCCGATACCACCAATTGCTTGCCGCAGGGGCGGAATAAAACAGAGGAAGGCTGAGCGTTAAAGGTACTCAGGGAGACGGTGGGGCAGGGCACCATCCTCAAGATGCCGCAGCGGTCCACCGAAAAACCGGTGATATTGGATGCAATGTCGTTTTCGGAGCTTCCGACGTTGGAAACATATAAAAAGCCGCAGGATTCATCCAGGCTGTTGGGCTTCACGCCCCCGGAATCGACCACCGAGGCCAAAGACAGGGAGCCGTTCTCCTTCACACGAAAGCTGGAAACAGTATTGCTCCCGGCGTTCACTGCGAAAAGAAAGCAACCAAAATGGGACAGCCTCAGCGATCCCTGGGAAGACAGCGGATCGACGCTGCTATTGCCTGTGCCCCGCCCGCCAGTGGGGAAAAAGCCTGCCAGTTCAAGGGTCCCGTCTTCCATTCTTTTAAAGGCCGCGATCTCATTTTCCATCGCGCCGTTTGTCATTACATATACCATGCCTTGTATCCGTGGTCCCTTATCCAAATTCATTTGGATTCCTCCTTTGAGAATGTGAGAGTCGTCCCCCTATATACTTATGCAAGTCCTGTCCTCTGTGCGCAGGTTAGAATAGCATCCTTAAAGCTGGTAACGGAAGGCAAACGGGCGACGCTAAGTGAGCCTATGGAAAGGACTATTTTTACACACGAACTTTAAAAGCCTTGGCAAATGCGCAGATCGCTTGTTGTCATAGCCGTTTCGTGCTATGATATCCGTTGGAAGAATTTGAATATGCAGATGCGGGAGGAATGAACCATGCCGGTAGCAACTCATGAAATATACTGCAAAATGCTGGATAACGCGCTTGCCAACAAGTATGCCTATCCCGCCATCAACGTTGTATCCATTGAATCGGCTAACGCTGCCCTTGCCGGGTTTGCCGAAGCCAAATCCGATGGGATTATCCAAATTTCCATCGGTGGCGGCAAGCACGCCTCTGGCAGCAAAATCGGCAGCACAGCTATCGGCGCCATTGCGCTAGCCAACTACATCCATTATGTGGCGGACTATTATGACATCTATGTCGCGCTGCACACCGACCACTGCCAGCTAAACAAACTGGAAGAATTCGTTCAGCCCTTAATCAAAGAAACGGCTAGGCGGCGCGCCCTTGGTCTGCCCAACCTTTTTCAAAGCCACATGTTTGACGGCGGCACCCTGCCCCTTGAGGAAAACATCAAGACAGCCAAGGAGCTGGCATCGCTGTGCGCTCGCAATGATATCCTGCTGGAGGTGGAGGCCGGTGTTGTCGGCGGCGAAGAGGATGGCGTGAATCATGACGGGGTGCCACGGGAAAAGCTTTTCACCACGCCGGAGGATATGATGCGCTTCTACGATGAACTGGGAGCCATCACAAACTACCGCTTCCTGCTGGCGGCAACCTTTGGCAATGTTCATGGCAGCTACAAGCCTGGTAATGTCAAACTAAAGCCGAAAATTCTGCGGGACGGCCAGGAGGAACTCAAACGCCGCTATGGCATGGACAAGAGCTTCTACCTTGTGTTCCACGGCGGCTCCGGGTCCACGAAAGAAGAGATCTCAGAAGCTGTCGATTATGGCGTTGTCAAGATGAACATTGATACGGATACGCAGTATGCTTTTACCCGGCCTATCGCCCACCATTTTTTCAAGAACTATGACGGGGTACTAAAAATCGACGGCGAGGTCGGTGTGAAAAAGCAATATGACCCCCGCTCCTATCTGGCCGCTGCTGAATCGGGCATGAAGGATAGAATTAAGGAAGCCTGCGACGATCTTCGCTCGACTGGAAAAACACTGTATGTGAAGTAAGGCGATACTCGGCCAGTGCAGTAAAAGGGTATACGCATGAAAGGATCTCCACGCCAGGCAAGCAAAAAGAAGGCCTCCCAATTGGGAGGCCTTCTTAACAAACAAATCAAAACCAAAGCAAGTCGTCCAAAAAACCAAATCTGTTACACCCCGGCAAACCCGAAAACTACGCCCACCACTGCGGAGGCGGCGATGGCCATCACCGGGTGAGGCTTCCACTTGGCCAGGATGAAATAAAGGACTACTGCCAGCACCAGGCCCTTCCACTGGAACAGATCCAGCAAACTTCCGCTGGCCTTGAACAGGTCGATATTCAGAAGCGATATTTGAAGCACGCTGAACCCCGCCGCCGCGATCATTCCCACGGAGGCCGGGCGCAGGCCGTAGAACACGGATTTGACGATCTTGTTCTGGCTGAAGGACTGCAAAAATCTCGCAATAACCATGGCGATGAGGATGGAGGGCAGCACCTCTGCCAAAGTGGCGACCACGGCCCCTAATATTCCTCCCAGGACACGGCCTAGTCCGCCAAAGTTCCCCCCGGTAGTATAACCCACATACGTAGCCATGTTGATGCCAATGGGGCCGGGGGTGGATTCGGAAATGGCGACCATATTGGCTAGGTCTGCATGGGTGTACCAGTGAGTCCTGTCGGCTATCTCATACAGGAAAGGCAGCGTAGCCAGCCCGCCGCCGATGGCGAACAGCCCGGTCTTGAAGAATTCAAAGAAAAGCTGAAGGTAGATCATTGTTTCAGTGCCACCTTTCCGCTTTTCGTTCCGCTCAGGCCCCCAAACAGCACGCCTGCCACCCCAGCAAAGACCACGAAAACGATGGGCGACCAGTCCGTAAGCAGCGAAAGCAGGAAGACTAGCGCAAATATCCCCACCGTCACCCAATCCTTGATAGCGCCCTTGCGCAATTTGAGGATCGCCTGGACGATGAGCACCAGCACACAGACCCGGATGCCAGCAAAGGCATTCTGGACCCAGGCAAGGTCGGCAAAGTTGCTGATAAATGCCGCAATGATGGTGATGACCACCAATGAGGGAAACACCACGCCCATCGCCGCCGCGATGCTGCCTGGCACACCTTTTACTTTATGGCCCACAAAAAAAGAGGTATTCACCGCGATGAGCCCCGGCATGCACTGACCAATGGCGTAATAATCCATCAGCTCCGCCTCAGTGGCCCAACCGCGCTTCTCCACCACTTCTTTCTGCAGCATGGGCATCATGGAATAGCCCCCGCCGAATGTGAGCCCGCCGATCCTTGTGAATGTTAAAAACAGATCCAGAAGGATGTTCATTAAATGATCACCTGCTTCGCGTGTAATCTGCCATTCTGCACAACTTGACTCATGATATCCCGCCATCTGCAATTTGTCAACCGGCTGTTCTGGGGCAGAGATTGCAAATTCCCCGAATTTTTTTGCGGTTTTTTTGCATTACATACCATTTCAAAAAGGAGTTTATGCATCATTTATTCGCTTTTCAAGCATTGGTGATCATGCAAATACATACGTGGATTATTGATTTCTTTTTATTAGAATGGTATGATGGTCGTGTTTTTTGCATGTATACAGAATGCATCCTTAAAAGACGAACACAAGCTGCATTCCCCGCCCCACGGCGCGAAATCGGATTGTCATCACAGATCACATCGGAGGAAGCCTAATGAAGTTCGATCCCACGTTCGTCCCCTATTCATCTATCCGTTACCCCATCTATGCAAACCGAGGGATGGTGGCCGCCTCCTCGCCCCAGGCTTCCGCCGCAGGCCTTGAGGTTTTGCGCCGGGGCGGTAACGCCGTGGATGCCGCCGTGGCAACCGCCGCCGCCCTCACGGTGGTGGAGCCCACCGCCAACGGCATTGGCAGCGACGCCTTCGCCCTCATCTGGATCGAGAAGGATAAAAAGCTCTACGGCCTCAACGGCAGCGGTTGGGCGCCCAGGGATATATCTATCGAAAAAGTGCTTGAAAAGAATCCCTCCGAGGGGAAAATGCCCGTACACGGCTGGACGCCCACCATGGTCCCTGGCGCACCCAAGACCTGGGCAGCGTTGAATGGGCGTTTTGGTGAGCTGCCTTTGACGGATGTGCTGGCCCCAGCCATCGATTACGCCAAGGCGGGCTATCCCGCCTCCCCCAACCTGGCAAGAATGTGGGGGCTGGCGCTGAACCGTTATCAGAAATATCGCCAGATGCCGGAATTCGCGGAGTGGTTCAGGACCTTTGCGCCTACGGGTGAAGCCCCCAGGCCGGGAAGCCATGTAAAGCTGCCCAACCATGGGGACACGCTCCAAAAGATTGCGGCATCGGGCGCCGATGATTTTTACAAGGGCGAGCTGGCGGATAGGATCGTCGCGGATAGCCGCAAATTTGGCGGATACTTCTGCAAGGAAGACTTTTCCGAGTACGATGTGACCTGGGTGGAGCCCGCCAGGGTGAACTACCGGGGCTATGAAGTATGCGAGATCCCGCCCAACGGCCAGGGCCTTGTGGCGCTGATGGCCCTGAATATATTGAAGGAATTTGAATTCCCGCAAAAGGAAAGCGCAGACGCCTTCCACAAGCAGTGGGAGGCCATGAAGCTGGCCTTCGCCGACGGGATGCACTACATCACCGACCCCAAAGCCATGGTGATGGATTATCATGATCTGCTAAAGCCTAGCTATGGCGCCATCCGCGCCAGGGAGATCGGCGAAAGGGCGGGATTGCCGGTGTTCGGCACACCGCCCAAGAGCGGCACGGTCTACCTGTGCGCCGCCGACGCCCAAGGCAACATGATCTCCTACATCCAAAGCAACTACATGGGCTTTGGCTCGGGCATCGTGATAGGCGGCACCGGCATCAGCCTGCAAAACCGGGGAGCGGACTTTTCCCTGGACCCGCATCACGCCAACAGCTTGCAGCCGCGTAAAAAGACGTACCACACCATCATCCCCGGATTTTTATTGAAGGACGGGGCGGCCGTAGGCCCTTTCGGGGTCATGGGCGGATACATGCAGCCCCAGGGCCATGTGCAGGTGGCCATGAACCTCATCGACTTTAACCTGAACCCCCAGCAGGCGTTGGACGCGCCCCGCTGGCAGTGGCTGCGGGAGGATAGGTTTACAGTGGAAGACTCCTTCTGTATCGAGATCGCCAAGCAGCTTGCCGCCAGGGGCCATAAAGTGGAAGTCGCGCTGGATAGCGTGACCTTCGGCCGCGGCCAGATGATATTGCGCGGGCCGGAAGGCTCGCTCATCGGAGGGACAGAGAAGCGTACGGACAGCAATATCGCCTGTTTTTAGCCGTTAAATATTGGTGGATACTGTGACAGCAAAGCGAGGAGGCATCGGTCTCCTCGTTTTTGCTTCTAGCTTTACCACTCACACTCAAAGTACAATCATTAAGGCCTTCTCCCTGACCCAGGCGGAGCATCCCATATTTTGCAAGGCCACGTTGAGGAAGTAGCATTATATGGTATAATGCTTATCATCAGTTTCATAAGTCAGCACATATCAAAAAGTCACCTCCGCCCCCAACCTTCACAAAACAAGGAGCGAAGTGTATGAAAATCAGCCTGGTAAGCTACTTCCCCGAAAGCAAAAAAGCAAGGGTCATGTCCATCATCCTGCTGGCCGCAGTCCTCCTCGCTCTTGCCGCCTTTGCGGTTTACACTTTCTTCATCAAAATGCCCGGCAGCGGCACGGCGGAGGACCCCTATCGCGTGGACAGCGCGGAGCGCCTAAACGAAGTGCGCGATCATCCCCGCGCCTATTTTGTGCAGACCAAAGATATCGACCTGAGCGGTTATCCTAACTGGATCCCCATTGGCGGGGATTCCGGCATCTTTCTTGGCACGTACGACGGAAACGGCCACAAGATCACGGGGTTGTCCTTTCACACCGACGAGTGGTCCTCGTACAGCGGCCTGTTTGGCCTCATCGGGACAAGCGGAGTGGTGAAGAACCTGGGCGTGTCGGGCAAAGCCTCCTCCGGCGACTATACGATGGTGGGCCTTCTGGCCGGGGGTGTTTTTGGCGCGACGGTGGAGAACTGCTGGTCCGAGGGCGAAGTGCAGTCTGGCGCCCATAGCATAGGCGGCCTGATTGGGATGCTTAGCAGTGGCGGCATTGCAAGATCGTGCTATTCCACGGCGACGGTAATCGGCGGCATCGAGAAGTCCGGCAGTATCGGCGGCTTGTGCGGCTCGGTGATGGACGGCGCCACGCTGGAAAACAGCTTCGCCACAGGACCCGTATCCGGCGGAGAACTGGGCGGCGGGCTGGTTGGCTACACCTCCGGTTATGAAGGCATGGTCGCGGTGGTACGGCGCTGCTATGCTACCGGCGCCGTCTCCGGCAGGGTGGGTGTTGGCGGATTGATAGGCAGGCGGTATAGCGAAGCCACTATTGTCAAGGATTGTTTCTGGGATAGTGAGGCCTCCGGCCAGACAGTCTCCCAAGGGGGAGAGGCGAAGTCCACCGCGCAATTGAAGGACCTGGCCACCTTTGCCGCCGCCGGCTGGGACTTTCTGGGGGAAAGGGAAAACGGAACGGACGACGTTTGGAAAATGGATGCCGAAGAGAACGGCGGATATCCCAGCCTGAGCAGGTAGGGCAATGACAATTTGTGTGCCTATTCCCTACTTACGAAAAATTTCCCTTCCCTCTCCCAAAACAGGCTTGACAGTTTTTTAGCAGATATGGTAAAGTAATGTCTGTTGGGAACATCGTTCCGAGCGAAGCAGAAAATTTAAGAAAGGAGGCCGCCACGGTGACAAACTTTGCAAGACTCAATAGAATCAATAAGCTACGCAATATCCATGGCACCGGGGCACGGCTTTCGATCTTGGATAACTGCATACGTTTGGGCGCTTAAGTGTTCAGGTCGTGGTTGACTAAAGCTTATGTGCCAAAGTCAGACCACGCCATCCCTCAAAGGGGAGCATAGGGTACGTGCGGGCATAGCATGAATGTGTATGCGCGGCGGGGTTTGAGGAAAACCCTGCCGTTTTTTGTTTGTGCGTAAAAATGGCTACACCTCATCCGGCGCTGCGCGCCACCTTCCCCTCAAGTGGAAGGCTTTGATCAAGGAGTTGAACCGCTATGAAAAAGCACATTCCGGAGTATATGGTTTCCGCTTTCCAGGCCCAAGGCATCGACACGAGCAAGCTTATCTATGCCATCCATACAGACACGGCACAGGACGGGAGCCCGGCGGACGTATACGTCGCCATCGATGACAAGCAGCTGTATGTCCTCTACGGCCAGGAAAAGGTGGTCAAGGTATCGGGCGCGCGGCGCATCGTGTCGGCCTATGAAGTGAATAAGCTGGACACCTTCGAACTTTCCGATCTGGGTGAACTGAACTGCGAAAAGCTGCTCTCCACCGGCCGCCTGTTTTCCGAGAAGGACGGAGAGGCGAAGATCCTCATGCTGTTTTCTGTGGGATGCCTTTCCTACGTGGAGCGGCTGACCAAGGCCATCAAGAACCTGAAAGAGGGCGTTGACCCGCTCCGGGAGATCCTGGTGGATGAGGAGCTGTTCTGCCCCAAGTGCGGCACCCGCTATCCCGAGCCCGAGCGCAAGCTCTGCCCCAAGTGCATGGACAAAATGTCAATCACCATGCGGCTGATGGGCTTCTTCAAGGAATACAAGGGCAAGGTGTCCTTGATCTTTATCTTCATGCTGGCCGGCACGGCGTTCTCCCTGGTCTCGCCCTATGTGGGCACAAAGCTTCTCTTTGATGACGTGCTGACCGAAGGCGGCCAGTATTTTGGGATGGTGGCGGGCATCGTGGGTGTGATCCTGCTGGTGCGCGCCATAGGCGTGGGGCTGAATGTTTTGTACTCCTACGTGCTGGCCCGCACGGTGCCCTGGATCGTGTACGACCTGAAGGTCAAGATCTTCGAGGCCATGCAGCGGCTCTCCGTGGGCTTTTACACCTCCAAGCGCACCGGCGCGCTGATGAACCGCGTCAACCGGGACGCCACCAACATCTACTGGTTCTTTGTGGACGGCCTGCCCTATGTGGTCGTGAATGTGTTCATGTTCTCCGGAGTGATCGCGCTGATGTTCATCCTGAACGTGAAGCTAGCGCTCCTTTGCGTGGGCGTGCTGCCCATTGCCGTGGGGATGTTCCGCTTCCTCTGGAGCATTTTCAAGCGCTTCCACCACAAAAACTGGGTATACGCCTCGCAGCTCAACGCCATGGTGTCCGATTCGGTAAACGGCCAGCGTGTCATTAAGGCTTTTGCCCGGGAAGAAGACGAGACCGACCGCTTTCAGGATGTTGGCGTAAAGCAGGCGCACGTGGACACGGCCTCCATGAACGTGGGCTACACCGCCTTCCCCCTCATTTACCTGTTCATGTTCCTGGGCCAGGTGGCCGTGACCGCCGTGGGCGGCATGATGGTATTGAACAGGGAGATCACCGTGGGTACCCTGCTTACCTTTATTGCTTACTTGAACATGCTTTATGGGCCGTTGGAATTCATGTCCTGGGTATCCAACTGGTGGGCGCGGTGCGTGGATGCCGCCCAGCGCGTCTTTGAGATCATCGACGCCAAGCCCGATGTGGCCGAGCCCGAGCATCCCGCAAAGGTGGAAAGCCTCAAGGGCGACATCCATGTGAAGGACGTATGGTTCGAGTACGATCCCGCCACCCCGATTTTGAAGGGCATCGATCTTACTGTTTCCGCCGGGAAGATGCTGGGCATCGTGGGCAAGACCGGCGCAGGCAAATCTACCCTGGCCAACCTCATCGCCCGCCTGTACGATGTGAACCAGGGCAGCATCAAAATTGACGGCATTGACGTGCGGGAATTGCCTTTGGGGATGCTTCGGCGCAGCATCGGCATCGTATCCCAGGACATTTACCTGTTCATCGGCACCATCGCCGATAACATCCGCTACGCCCGGCCCGAAGCCTCCATCGAGGATGTGATCAGGGCCGCCAAAGCCGCCAGCGCCCATGACTTCATCATGAACCTGCCCGACGGGTATGAGACACGGGTGGGCGCCGGCGGGCAAGACCTGTCCGGCGGCGAAAAGCAGCGGCTGTCCATCGCCAGGACGATCCTTCAAAACCCGAAAATCCTGATCCTGGACGAGGCCACCGCGGCCATGGACACCGAGACCGAGGGCAACATCCAGCGGGCGCTGACCAAGCTCCAATCCGGGCGCACCACCATCTCTATCGCCCACAGGCTGTCGACTTTAAGAGAAGCTGACAGTTTGGCCGTGATCAGCGAAGGCAAGGTGGTGGAGAATGGTACCCACGCGGAACTGTTGGCCAAGAAGGGCGAGTATTTCAAACTCTACTCCATCCAGATGGAAGGATTAAAGGTCATCAGTATGGAGGATTAAGCCCGAAGGTCCAGGGCGATCGGAAAGCCCTGGTCGCGTCCGCAGGCGCGAATCTTTCCCTTTAGGAAGCAAGAACTTTCTGTTATGGAGGTTTTCAATATGGAAGCAACTCTTGAAAAAAAGCCTGAAACGTCCCTCGAAAAATCCTCGGTCCCCGGCCTGGACACGGCCATCGATATCGGTATGCTAGACCTTACCGAATCCAAGTTCTTCAGGACCGAAGGCGGCTTCACGGGCCTGCGCGTAAAGGACAAGGAATACAAGCGCATCAGTCTCCGGCGCGCGCTGCCGCTAAAGGATCCCATGAGCTATATCTCCGTGGCCGACCATGAAAGCAAGGAGATCGGCATCATCAAAAGCGTTTCGGATCTAACCGGCGAGCAGTTTGAAATCGTAACGGAGGAACTGAACCGCCGGTATTATTGCCCCGAGGTGCTGGAGATCAAATCCGTCAAAGACAAACTGGGCTATGTGTATATGGAGATGATCATCGGCGACTCCGCGGGCAAAACGTTGAAAAACGCGGCCGGCAAGGACGTAAACCGCAATATCCGCATGCTGGGGGATGACAGGCTCATCATCTTTGATGTGGACGGGAACAGGTTCATCCTCCCCTCCCTCAAGGCACTGGACAAAAAGAGCTTGAAACGCTTGGAGCCGTACTTGTTCTAACCAGGGGCTCTGCCCCTGGACCCCGCCAAAGGGATATATCCCATTGGAATCCTTTTGCTGGGGGACAAAAAGGCTCCCTCTGGAGGGAGGCTCTACTAGAGCATCCCCACCCACCTCCGCCCGGACGCACCCCGCCCGGCGCGGCACGAGGAGATGAATCCCATGAAAATCTTAACTTTTCCCTATGACCTGGACAGCGCCATGAAGCCTGTCCATGGCGAGCTGCGCTTTGATGAGGCCGGGAACATCACCGCCACCCTGGAGGGTGAGGTAGCCGCCTCCTTCCCCGCATCCGAAATCAAGGAAGCCGCTGTGATCGCCGGGGTAGGCTGCGGGCTGATTTTCTTCACCATGCAGGATGAATCCGAAAAGGTGCTCTGCCGTTTTTCCATGTC
>JAEWAH010000288.1 GCA_023391725.1 Bacillota bacterium
ATACTCGGTAGAGGCGCCGATCTTGTCCACCTGCACTATCGCCGTGCCTTGCGTGACCAGCGTACCCGCGTAGCAATAGTCCCTGTGCCAGTAGTCGGTAGATGGCTCCACAGCATCCAGCGCGCTCTTCCACACGCCCTCGGCTTCGCCGGTCAGCGAACTCTCATCTACGCACAGGTCGTTGCATTTTAGGATCACGCCATCGGCTGGGATCTTCACGCCCTCATGGAGCAGCATGACGTCCTGCGGCACAAGATCAATGCTGGCGATGTCCTGCTCGACGCCGTCGCGGATCACCCGCACGTGAGGTGCGGACAGGTCCTTAAGGGCACTCAGCGTCCGATCGGTCTTCCACTCCTGGATGACGTCGATGGAGATGACGCCCACGACAAAAATCAGCATGATCGCTCCATCGCGTGGCTCGCCCAGCACGAAGTAGATCACCGCTGCCACGAGAAGAAGCAGAAACATAGGCTCCGCAACGATATGCAGCACCTTGCGGATGAAGCTTGTCTTCTTCTGTGGCGTCAGTTCGTTTCGACCATATTCAATCTGCAGCTTTCTGACCTGCTCGCTTGCCAGGCCGTTTACGGGAACACCAATGTTTGTCATAGAGATCATCCTCCTGCCCGTTGGGCATTTGATTCCCCTATGGCACTACAAACAGTTTGTTGCCCCATGGATGTGTAAAAAAATAAACACATCTGCGGAACAACTACTGTCCCGCAGATGTGCCGTAAAGCTCATCTGCTGCCGCCTTGACGGCCCAGCCCCACGAACCCCCGAAACACGGGGATCCATCGCCTGCTCAGTTTGTACTGTTGATCGCGCATTCTCTCGTTCTGGAGGGAATGGTTTGCAGTGCAAAGAGATATTTTAACTTTAGCAGACGAAAGGTTGGTTGTCAAGTTCATTTTGTCGCAAGAAACGACACGTTTTTCAACCGGGTATAGATGGCATGGTAACCATCATAACATCAGCGCCGTTACTGTTGCTTAGAAAATCATCTCTCTTGGTTTATAGGAGGAACGGGCTCCGCGGCGCAGAAACCTGAGGCTCCCGTGCTTATTAATCAGGGCCTCGGCGATTCAAACGGCGCGGAAATTGTTTCTATAAATTCGATTTCTTCTCCATCGGGGCCGATCACATATACGCAGATGATTTCCCACGGCGCAGGCTTTGCTTGAATGACATTGGAATAATGGGGCTGGCCTTTGGGGATCCCGCCGACGGCGACGGCTTTTTTGAATGCGGCCTCGCAATTTTCCACTTCCAGGGCAAAGTGTGTCAGGCGGCCAATGGGCTCGGGCGCGCCGTCGTTGCCGATCTCCAGATAATTCTGGTTCCCCATATCCAGGATAACGGCGCGGCCGCCACCTTCCCACTCAAACTCCAGCACGATGGGGAAGCCGAGCCCCTCCACGTAAAACTTAAGGGAGCGGTCCAGATTTTCCGAGCGCATGCCGATATGGTGTACGCCGTGAATACCGTTGCTCATGAAAAACATCCTTTCTTTATGTGCGCGACATGCCTATACTATATCGCGGAATGAAATCGCTTTCAATCAGAAAATTCGTAAGACCTGGGAGATTTAGGATAATCTTGAATGGGGTGAAAAGAGGATGGAATGATATCCCGAAAGTCCAATCTGCGGATAAAATAGGCTGATTTGGGCAAAAAACCAGAAATTATCAAGGGAAAAGCAGCCTGCAGCAACAAGGAACGTAAGTTTTGCCATATTATCAAAAAGTGATTGACAAGTATTCTTATTTCGAGTAATATTCACTATTGAAAGCGGTTGCAATAACCGAAGACGATCGATTCCCATAATGCATAGGAGGTAGACTTCATGAAACGGTTCTTGGCACTGGTCCTTTCCTTGCTGCTGGTGTTGGGCATGGTCCCCCACAGCTTTGCAGAGGAAAAAATCTCTCTGGAGTTTTGGACGCTGGCGCTGCAGCCCACCTTTACCGATTTCATTCAAGGCCTGATCGATAAATACGAGGCCGCCCATCCCGATGTGACGGTCGTATGGCAGGATCTGCCCTGGGACGGTATCCAGGATAAGTTCCTGACCCAGACTGCCGGCGGAAACCCGCCCGATGTTATCAACATCTGGTCCCAGCTGGCCCTGACCTATGCCGGCAAGGACGCGCTTTTGAACCTGGAAGATATCATCACCCCCGAGCAGAAGGGCATTTACCTGGATGCCGCCTATAATTCCGCCCGCTTGGGTGACGGCGTGTATGCCTTGCCCTGGTATGCCACCCCCAACGTAGCCGTGTACAACAAGGCGCTTTTGGAGCAGGCCGGCATCACCACCTTCCCCGCCACCTATCAGGAACTGTTCGACCTGGCGGCCAAGTTCAAGCAGGACACGGGCGCATACCTCTTCACTCCCTCCAGCATGTTCCATATGTTCTACAGCTACGGCATTCCCATGGTCAGCGAAGATCATACCAAGGCCACCTTTAATACCCCCGAAGCCCTTGAGCTCGTGACCAAGCTGCGCGATCTGGGATTGGCCGGCGCCATTAATACCGAACCCGGCTCCTGGGACAACTGGGACAACGACCGTCAGCTGTACGCCAGCAACATGCTGGCAGTCATCCTGGGCGGCCCGCAGACCGTGACCCGCCTGAAGGACGAGGCGC
The DNA here is from genome assembly GCA_023391725.1 of Bacillota bacterium. Taxonomy (GTDB): domain Bacteria; phylum Bacillota; class Clostridia; order Christensenellales; family Aristaeellaceae; genus JAEWAH01. The sequence goes on from JAEWAH010000288.1 coordinate 2,655, forward strand.
CCGATATTCTGAATACCACCGGCATTGCTGCGGCGGTTCTAGGCCCTGCCAATGTCAGCGGCGAAGCGATCATGAACCTGGTCATCTCCAAGCAGACCAAGCATCCCGCGCAAGCGCTGGACTTTGCCAACTTCATCACCAACGATGAAAACCAGCTGGCCTTCTGCCACGAAGTCTCCATCTTCCCCACCACCAAGGTGGCAGCGGCCGACCCCTTTTTCCAGAGCGATATGGAAACCCTGGAAGGCCAGGCGAACTACTTTGCTTCCCAGTCCGCCCAGTCCGCCGTGGACATGACGCTGGGCCTGGAAAGCGATGATGATGTGAAGCGTGAGATCGACAACATCATGGATGCCATCTTTGCCAGCGAGAAGGATCCGGCCCAGGCCATCGCCGACGCCGAAGCCCGCGTGAACGAGATCCTGGCGCAGATGAAAAAGTGACATGCCCAATAAGGCATAAGACCACCATGGGATGCGGTTTCGCATCCCATGGTGTTTCGTGGGACATTCCCAGCACCATACCGGGAAGGGAATCATGAGTATGCGAAATATAAGTAAATGGCGCACCACGATGGTTGCCTGGATATTCATGGCGCCCGCCATGGCTATTCTGCTGGTTTTTGTGTTTTACCCGATTGTGTTCAGCATTCCGCTGGCGTTTACAAACTTCTCTGTGTTTGGCCCGATGGAGTTTGTGGGGCTGAGCAATTTTCAGCGCCTTGTGGCGGATTCGGACTTCTGGAAGGCATTTTTCAACTCCTGCAGGTTTGTGATTGTGGTCCCCATTTTGCAGCTCTTGTCCATCCTGCTGGCGCTTGTTTTAAACCGCAAGATGGCCGGGAGCAAGTTCTTCCGCATCCTGTACTACCTGCCCGTGGTTACTTCCATGGTGGCGGTGTCCATTATATGGAAGTTCATCTTCGACCCCAACGGCATCATGAACACGTGGCTCATGCGGACGGGCCTGATCGCGCAGCCGGTGCGGTTTTTGTCCAGCTCGAAGCTGGCGCTCCCCACCATGATGGCGATAACCATCTGGCAGGGGCTGGGCTATTACATGATGATCTATCTTTCCGCGCTGCAGACGTTCCCGGAGGAACTGATGGAGGCGGCCCGCATCGACGGCGCCAGCGCGTGGCGCAGCTTCTGGCGCATCCGCCTGCCGCTTTTGCAACCAACCATTTGGTTTTGCTCCCTGGTGTCCGTAATTGCCGCTGTGGGTGTGTTTGATGTGGTGTTCACCATCACCAACGGGTCGGGCGGACCGGACAAATCCACCTACGTGATCAATTTTTATGCGTACTATCAGGCCTTTTCCAAATTTGATTTCGGCTACTCCGCAACGGTCGGCATCGTGCTGGCGATGCTTACGTGCCTGTTCAGCATTGTGCTGAGCTACTATAACAAGAAAGCGGGGGACATCTTTTGACAACGCTGGTCAAGCATCGCAAAGCGCTGAAAAAGAGCGCGGTCACGCTGCTTATGTACGCCGCATTGCTCCTGACGGCACTCATCTGCGCCGGGCCCTTTTTGTGGCTTTTGTCCACCTCTTTCAAATCCAGTGAAAACATTTATACCCTGAACTTGCTGCCCAAGCACTTTTCCTGGGACAGCTACGTGGGTGTGTTCAAGCTCCTGGATATCTTCAGGATGCTTATCAACTCCCTGATCATCGCGGGCGGCGGCGTGGGGCTCAACGCCCTATTCGGGGCGCTGTGCGCCTATCCCCTGGCCAAGATGGATTTCTACGGGAAAAAGCTGGTGAACACCGCACTGGTCGCCACCATGATCATCCCTGCCGCGGCGGGGCTGGTGGTGAACTACATTACCATTCAGCGGATGGGCCTTGGGGGGAATTTCCTGGGCGTCATCATTCCCAACTCCGTCAATGTGTTCAGCATTATTCTGCTCAGGCAGGCCTACATGGCCATCCCCAAGGAGCTGATGGATTCCGCCCGCATCGACGGCGCCAAGGAGTTCCGCATCTGGCGCAGCATCATGCTGCCGCAGATCCTTCCCTCCATCGCCACGGTGGTGATCATGGACTTTATCAACAAGTGGAATATGTTCCTGTGGCCGCTGCTGATTTTGAATGTGGACCAGTATCCTGTGGCTACCGGGCTCAAGCATATCAGCGGGCAGTTCAACTACAAGTTTACCAATGTGGCGGCGGGCACGGTGGTAGCGGTGATCCCGGTGGTCATCCTGTTCATCCTGTGCCAGAAATACTACGTGAACGTCACGACCGGGGCGCTCAAGGGGTAGGTAGAGAAGATGCAAAGGGTAGACGGGCTCAGCCATGTGCGCATTCTCGTTCCGGATGTCGAAAAGGCCATCGCGTTTTACTGCCGGGGCCTGGGGCTGAAACTTGTGCGCCGCGATGAGAAAGAGGCGGTTATCACAACCCCGGATGGCATCGCGCTCCTTTTCATCGGAGGCGGGACCGGGGAGTGGGATACAAGTGGCATTACCCACGTGTGCTACAACACCTATGATGTGGACGCAACCTTTGCCCGGGCTTTGGATTGCGGCGCTGTGCCCAGCCGGGAAAGCGACCCCCTGCCCTACACCTACAAGAACCTGCGCATGGCCTTTGTGCGCGCACCCTCGGGGGAGGAGATCGAGTTCTGGGGCATTATGCGGCCAAACGGTCGCTTTGGCGAGCCCATGCCCGGCGGCTGCTATGTGAAGCACTTTGTGCATGTCGCCCTGACGGTGCCCGATATGGGCGCCAACGTCCGCTTTTATGAGGGGTTGGGCGCCCGGTTGAAGGTGGACTGGGAATGGGGCTGCTCGATGCGCCTTCCCGACATGCGGGAGCTGGAATTGTTCACCGGCGGGCAATATATAAAAGCCCCCAAGGCCGATTTGAACTTCGGCTTTTTGACGCATGGGGAGCGCGAGGAGATCCTTGGG
>JAEWAH010000267.1 GCA_023391725.1 Bacillota bacterium
CGGCGCCATCTACTATATCGCCCGGGACCCCGTCACCGGCGGCAGTAACTTAATGGCGATGGATACCACCAGCGGGAAAGGCCGGCTCATACGTTCCGACATCTTGCAAATCGCGCCGTATGAACCCGGCGTGCTGCTGGCGGGCGTCGGGAGCATGGGGCGCATGAAATCCTTGTCGCTGCTGGACATGAACACAGGGCGCCTGGAAGAAAAGCTGGAGCTTACTGCCGAATATAACGGATTTGCGTACGATCTGGCCACCGATACCGCATACCTCTGGCGCAAAGGCGAGATACACTTAAGCCACTCCTTCGCTCCGCCGGAGTCTGCGGCGCGCATGCCCATACTGAGGGAGGTATCGGACGGCGCGCTGCTGCCGGGCGGCCGGCTTGCCATCCCGTATCAGGATGGCATACGTATCTTCTCCACCGATCCTGCCGGGCTTACGGCGGTTCCGCTAAAGATTCTAGGGCATACATGGGAACTGCCCGTGGAAGCGTTCAGTTCCGCAAACCCCGATATCACATTTGAGTTCATTGATACGTATCCCGAAAGCACAATGGACCTTACGATGCACATGGGGAGTGGCAGCAGCGCCGCCGATGTATACGTGCTCTCTTCCAGCATGTACAACTTGGACGCCCTCTATGAAAAGGGATATTTCGCCGATCTTAAGGATAGTGAAGTAATCCGGGAAACCCTGGATGCTATGTACCCTTACGTGAAGGATTCCCTGGCGCGGGATGGGCAGATCATAGCGCTGCCCTACAAAAGCACATACTACGTATACACTTATAGTCCCCAGGCCTTTGAGGATGTGGGGCTGACCGAGGCCGACGTGCCCACGACGTATGGTGAACTGCTGGACTTCATTGGGAGATGGGCTGAGGACTACGCGGAGGAATATCCGTCCATGTCACTTTTTGGGCAGGACGCTGATATCAGGGTATATAGACAGATCGTCACCCAATCTATCCTGGAGGACAGGATATACGATTGCCTGCGCAAGGGTGAACCTGTCACCTACGACACGCCTCCTATGCGGGCGTTGCTTGAACAGCTGACGAATACCGATTTTTCCGTCATCAACGCGCTGAGCCCGGCCCCCACCTCCGATGACGAGAATATAGCCGATGAGCGGCCCAGCAACCTGTTCCAAACCTCGGTCGGCGTAGGCGCCCAGGCGGGCAACATAAGGCTATTTTCTTACATGCCCCTTGCTCTTTTCGAGGATACGCAGCCGGTGGTGCTGGCTGATACGCAAATGCTGCTCATTAATCCATATACGCAAAACTACGATACGGCCAAAGCATTTCTGGAGTTTGGGGCAAGCAACCTGGCCGGGGAGGCCCGTATCGAGCTGATGCCGGAAGAAAACGAGCCGCTGCGCGACCCAGGCTTTAACGTCTCGCAGATGGAAAACAGTATCAAGATGATGAAAGAGCGCTTGGAGAAGGCGGACGAGGCCGATAAGATAGTTCAGGAAACGCTTAACATTTTGCAGTGGGAGTACGACAACCGAGAGCTTTTTGAATGGCTGGTAAGCAGCAAGAGCATCGCCGCCCTGCGCTCGCTGGACCCGTATTTCATGCTGCAGATTTCCAACCCGATGCTTGGCATGGGTGCAAACGAAGAGATCTCAAACCTCATCTACAACCGTTTACTGGATGGGCAGATTTCCGTCGAGCAGTTTGTGCGGGAGCTTGATCAGAAGCTGCGCATGATCGAATTGGAAGATTGAATCCATCTCATATGGCTGCAAGTGAAGCCACCCCGGATTACCGGGGTGGTTTGTTTATTCCTGCAATCTATGCCCGTACATCGCCCAGCCGACAGCACAGACGGCTGTGTACTCTACTTACGCAAGCGGCACCCTTTGGAATGCGCCCAGGAAATCCACAATGTAATCAGCGGTCGCTTGCAGCATTTCTCGGCCCCACTTCTCCGTTGCCTCTTTAGGATGGTCAGGGCCAATCCAGCCGTTTTGCGTAAAGCTCGTCACCGGGCGGCTCACCGGGATCTCGATACCCTTATAGCGGATATTCTTGAAGCCCGCGGTTGGCAGTTCATCACCCAGGTCGTTGATGAGTTCCATCTCCTGCAGCTGCGTGAAATCCACCAAGGAGGGGTCCACCGCGAGCATGGCCGCTGTCTCCTCCGCACCGCCGTGGCCGCCCTTCCAAGCGGGATCCAGGTCCCAGGCCATCAGCCACCAGTTGAGCTGCGCGCACAGCGCGCCTTTTTTGTACATGTCAAGCCCTACCCGGTCAAGCACCGGAATGTTGCCGCCGTGGCCGTTCAAAAACACGAACTTGCGAGCGCCGTGGGCGTAAAGGCTCTCCACGATCTTCATCAGCACCTGATATAAAACCTCTGTGCCCAGGGATATGGTACCGGGATAGCCTGCTTGGGAGTCGCAGGCGCCGTAGGGCATGGTGGGCGCGATCAGCACATCTGCCTTTTCTTCGATCAATTCCAAAAGACGATCTGGGATCGGCGTATCCACGCCCAGCACGTTGTGGGTCCCGTGGTTTTCGATGCTGCCGGTGGCCAGGATCACCATGTCGCTTTTTTGAAAGTACTCCTGAGCCTTCTGGCAGGATAGCTTGGCCAAACGCATATTTTTTTCCCATCCTTTCGTAAGCCGTCCCTAATGTATATAAGTATACATCAGATAAACGGTCACATGTAAACACCAAATGAATAAACCGGCGCAGCATAATCATGCGCCGGTTCTACAATTAGCGATGATTATAGCCGTGCCTCAATAATATTCACCGAATGGGGCGCAAGCACGACCGGGCCATCAAAATTCGCCCATCCGGTGGATATTACTCCCGCACCCTCATGGCCCACATCGTTGTAACTGTCACAGTCAGTGCCGGAAAGCGTGTGCATCTTGAAAGCCCGGATAGGCGCTTGGTCTATCATAATATCCAATTCTGCGCACGTCGATGCGGCCTTGTTCACCGCAGCCAGCGTTACAAAGCGCCTGTCGCCGCCTGTGGTGGCGATCACATCCACTTGATCAACCGTCACATCCCTTTGATCTTTGCTTACAAACACCGCCTTGGGCACATACTCACAATAGGTGTCCACCACAGTATCCTGCAAATAGTTTGCATACAGGGCAAACACATAGTAGGTGGTGCGCTTGACAATACCACCCTGATGGGAATAAATGCAGCCGCGGGTATTAACTGCGGGGGCAAAATTTGCCATGCCCACAATATCGCAGTTGCGGTTCAATTCATTTAAGAAGCAGGCGGAAAAAACAGCGTCAGCCATGGTGTAGGAGCTGTTGATGTCGTTCTTGTCCCTGGGGGTCAAGTATTCTTCCTTGGTGAGGCCCATCTTTTTCGTGTGCATGTTAGGGTGGTACCAGCCCCGAAGGTTCCATTCGTCAAAGGCGATCTTGATTTGCTTATCAAGCCCCAGGGCGGTGAGCAGACCCCGGACCTTCGCGATAGACCCGCCCAAATCTTCCGTATAGGCCATGGCTTGCTCATAGGTAGCCAATGCGTTGGTGTTATGGATGGCATCCCAGTATTGGTGGATGGATATCCAGTGAAGGTTATGCCCGGCACTTCTAATAAGGTTCAGGTTCCAGTCGATATCGGGAAGGGCGGCGGCGGAAAGCTCGATGGAGGGGTCCACATGCTTCATGAGCTTGGAGGCCTCGCAAACGAGCCGCCCCCATTCCCCCGCTTCCTTGGCGCCCAATTCCCAAGAACCGTAGTTTTCGTTGCCGATGCTCCAATACTTAACATCATGGGGCTTTGCATACCCGTTTTGAATGCGCAGCCTGGCAAATTCCCCTTCGCCTTCCAGGTTGCAGTACTCCAGCCAGTCGCTCATTTCCTCTATAGAACCCGTGCCTGCGTTGGTGCAGATGTACGGCTCGCAATCAAGCTTTTTACATAGGCGGATGAACTCATCCGTGCCAAAGGCGTTGCTGTCCTCCACACGCCATGCCTTGTCAAACACAGCGGGACGATCCTTGCCTACGCCATTTCGCCAATGGTAGGAAGATACGAAGCAGCCGCCGGGCCAGCGCAGAACAGACGGCTTGATCGCCTTCAGCGCCGCCAGCACATCCGCGCGAAACCCATCCTCATCCGAAAGCGGATGGCCAGGCTCATACACGCCGCCATATATCTGCCGGTGAAAATGCTCCAGAAAGTGACCGTATAGCATGGGGCTGGCATGGCCAATCTCCCGCCCGGTGGTTATCTCAAGCTTCATGTACGCGCTTCCTTCCCCGGCGCATGGAACATATCAATCGTCTCCCGCATGGTCTTATTTCGGCCATACCAAAAATCCTTAACCCTATTCAGATCATCTAGCGGCGTGGAGTAGAATGTGCGAATAAGAATATCCTGATTGTGGTTTCCAAACTTCTTTCCATAAATGGTCAAACCGCCCACATGCTCAGCTTGTTCGCTGACTTCCATTTTAAAGCGCCAGCTTGGCAGGCTATTGCCTACATCGGCAATGGTCATATCGCCTTTTCGCACCTCATCCAAATACGTGCCTGTACGGTCGATGCGGATCTGCTTAAGCAGACCATATTGGTTGGCCTGCCACCAGTGGGGCGTGATGATGCCATGGCGCAGCCCAAAGTCTCCGGGACATGTCCAGTCAAACAGCCGGATGCCATTCAGGAAGAAGGTGATATCCGACGGCCATTCTTCATTAAACCCTGGCGCTTCGGAAGAAATCTCAAAGGAAATATCAATCTCCTCCAGCGTTTGGCTGGGCTGCATGTAATTGGGGAAGGTATACTCCACAAAGCCTTGGGTGAACCACAGAATCTGGGCATGCATCCGCTGCGGATCCATTAGAAACTTGGGTTCATCAAAATAGCCAATGATGTTGTCATCCGTAGCCAGGCCGCAGGTAGGCTTGACTTGTATCTCGCTGTAGTGACCCACAGGGATGGATACCTCGTGAATGTTTTGCGTAATGTCCCGGTGGGGCAGCTGCAGCCGGTACTCCGTTTCCATCATCACGCATTTTTTATGGCTGGCGCCGTTCAGCGTCACGAGGCTGGATTTGATGATGCCGGCAGCCTCCAGCTTTTGCACATGCCGCGTCATGATGGAGCTGCTGATGCCTATCTTTTCAGCAAGCTGCTTGATGTTCAGGTCCTCCTTGGCCAATAAGTGCAGTATTTCTACCCGCACTTCACTGGCCAGCGCCTCGAAAAACGGCACGCTGTTTTTATCGACAAAAATGATCAAGCAAACACATCCTTCGAAAAGGCGGCGGGTCAGCCCTTTACGCCGCCCGCCGTCATGCCTTCAATAAAATACCGCTGAAAGCTGATAAATAAAATCAATATTGGGATAATCGCCATCACGGAGCCCGCAATCAGTACTGCGTAATTGTTGCCATAGGGCGACAAAAGGGAAGCCAAGCCCAGCGGAAGCGTAAGCTTGCTCTGGGTACGCAGTACAATCAAGGGCCACAGGAATCCGTTCCAGCTGTTCATGCCCACCAATATGCCCATAGCCGCAAAGGATGGCACGGACAAGGGCAGCATGATCCTTGCAAAAATCCCGTACTCGCTGCAGCCATCCACACGACCGGCATCCACGAAGTCGTGGGGCAGACCGCTCATGTACTGGCGGAAGAAGAAGATGGGCAGCGCCTGGGCCACGAAGGGCAGAATAATACCCCAATAGGTATCAATCATCTGAATGCCCGTCAGATCGCCAATGCCAACAAGCAGCTTGAACAAGGGCAGGATAATGATTTCCAGCGGAACCATCATCACCAGCAGCACACAGGTGAAGATCAGGTTTTTGCCTTTGAAGTCATACGTAGCAAAGCCATAGCCCACAAATGCGCTGACAAGCAGCGTGGCTACCGTTTGGATAAATGTGATCAGCAGACTATTGCCAAACCATTGAAAATAGCCTTCATTGCCAGTAAACAGATACTTGTAATTGTCAAAGGACATGATAGCAAAATCCCACCGCACATTCAGGCCCTTGCGGAAAATTTCGGTCGTAGGCTTGAGTGAAGCCAGTGCTATGGCATACAGCGGGAAC
>JAEWAH010000331.1 GCA_023391725.1 Bacillota bacterium
TCTCTACGAGGCAAACTGCCAGCCCCAGGAAGCCCGTGACCGGCTGGGCGCTTTCCGGTTCCGGGGCGAGGATCAGTTCAAGTTAGTATCGCAGCTTTCTGGCGGCGAGCGCGCGCGGCTGCAACTCTGCCTGATCATGATGTCGCGGGCAAACCTGCTCATCCTGGACGAACCGACAAACCACCTGGACCTTGCTTCCCGTGAGTGGATCGAGGAGGCGGTGGCGGAGTTTACAGGCGCGCTTATGTTCGTCTCCCATGACAGGTACTTTATCCGTAGGTTCGCCGACCGCGTGTGGGAGATTGAGGACGGTCATTTCCGCGACTGGCCGTGTGACTACGAGCGATACAGGAAACTCAAGGCAATGGAGCAGACCGCGCCGACGCCCGAGAAAGAGAAGCTGCAAAAACCCGCCGCCAGGCCGTCCGGGCACGACCAGCGGGCGGAGCGTAAACTGAATGCGCTTGAGCGGGACATCGCCCGGACGGAGGAAAAGCTTGCGGACTTTGACAAAAAGGTCGAGGAATGCGCCAGCGACTATATCCAACTAAACCAGGTTCTCCAAGAGAAGGCAGCACTGGAAAACGAGCTTCAGGCCATGTATGAGCAGTGGGAGACCGCAGCGGCGGCGCTGGATGGGGGACATGATGAGGATTGAACCGAAGATACTGACGAATGCAATTGAGCCTGGCATACATCAATTCCATTGCAGAACAGACAAATCAGGGAAAAAAGAGGATTTGGTGAATGAATACACATGATAAAATAATAGTAAGCCCTGAAACACTGACGCGCGTTTTAAGAAAAATGCTTGGCAAGACCATAACCCGCGCAGATTATCAAACAAAGCAGCTGCAAGGCGGCACATTAGGTGACGTTCGGCTTGTTACAGGAGCAGCCGAAACCACCGACGGTGAGAAATTATCGTATAAAGTCGTTTGGAAGAAGCAGAAAAAATGGGAACGGCCCGGCGATCCAAATTCATGGCGCAGAGAGTATGATTTGTACCAAGGCAATCTCAGCGCGGCATTTACGCCCGACCTCCGCTGGCCGGAATGCTACCACTGCGAGCTCCGGGATGGCGAAACAGAACTGTGGATCGAGTACATAGACGGTGTATCAGGCAGCGACCTCACCATTGAATCGCTTGAACAAGCGGCGTTGGAGCTGGGGCGCTTTCAAGGCAGGATTACAAAGCAGCACGAGAATTTTAGGAGCATCTCATGCCTTGGCGACGAAGGATTTTTGGCAAGAGAGTTCAGCCAATGGCATACGCAGACGTTTACTTACGATTTCCTTGTGTCCGAGCCGTGCCGCATACCGGGGTTCTTAAAACAAATGCTAAAAGATGGCGACATTCAACTGGTTGAGGGTAAATCTTTTGAGTACGGCTGCCTTCGCTCAAAGGGCTGCGACATACCTAAGCACCTAAAGCAGATGCTCATGGACATTGACGACTGTAAAGATGAGCTGCTTAATAAACTGAAGGACCTCCCCGTTGTGCTGTGCCATCGGGATTTTTGGCATGAAAACATATTCTTTGCTGATAATAAAATAAGGCTGATAGATTGGGACACAGCCGGCTGGGGATTTCTTGGCGAGGACATAGCGAGCCTGATTGTAGACGGCATGGATGTTGCAAGATTTGAAGAAAACTATCGCCGCCTTGTTCCGGCTTACCTGAAAGGCATTTGGGAGTATATGGATATACCGCCGATGGATGAAGCGTGTATTCTGACAATGATCCTTATTAAATTTGGATACCGCATGATGCAGGCTTATATGTTTTCGGATGACCCCGAAGAAAAGAGCTGGGGCGTAAACGCGATTCAAAAGATCTATGAATTGAGGAACATGATTCCACTTACAAAATAGAATAGACTAAACGCCATATCGCGCCTTGCCCAGCAAGAAGCGATATGGCGTTTTTTTATTAGGCCCTGTCTATGGCGTATGCGGCATCCTTCACGGCGTCAAACACGATGCACTCTCCGTTGCTCTTATCCATGCGATGGGGGACAGCAGCGCCGGTTATAAGGTCGGTAACAACCACCTGCTGGCCCTGCCAGGGGTTCATGAGCATGCAGGGAATGTTTCTTGACGCCTTTACAGTCACGGCCTGAACACCGCTCTCATCACGGGCGGCACTGACTGCAAACCCGCCCCTGGCCAGGAAATCGCGGAAGGAGACGTTCGTCCAGTCGGGCACGGCGGGGAAGAGGTGGATGCGGCCCGACCGGCTGTTCATCAAGCGCTCCGGCGCTTCGATGATGTCGCGGGTTAGCATGGCATAATCCGTGATCTTCACGGCCCCGTAGGCGTATTTGCAGGGGATATAGTCTTTGGAGGAACCGGTCAGGATGTACGGCTCCCAGTTGCGGGCGGAGGTGAGCACATCCGCGGTTCTTGTCATTAAATCCTTCAGTTCCTGCGGGCTGTCCAGGGTGATTTCATCGGCCAGGTCCACAGGGTAATAGCCCGTGAACATAAAGTGGTCGCCTCTGGTAAAGCGAGGGAAGGCCACCTCGTTGGCGCCCATGATCTCGCCGCCGCCTACCGTAAACTTGGGGTAGGGTGCCAGGTGATCCGCCACATGAAGCCAGCCGGGGATCAAATCGGCATCCGTGCCCAGATGTTCCGCCGCCTCCGCGGCTTTTTTCAATACCCAACGGAACATAGCAAGGGCGCCGGTGTTGTTGCGGGTGTACTTTAGCTGGTAGGAGATGCCGTAGCTTTCCGTTTCCACGGTGGGGGAGAGGTTGAATTGCTTCCCATCCCAGCCCCGGCGTGCAAAGGCTTCGTAGAAGATGGCCAGATCCTTCAGGATAGGATAGGCCGTATCTTTTAGGAACTTCTCATCCCCGGTATAATCCCAAAAGTTCCAGATCACCTTCATGATCTGCCCGGGCACCTCCATGGTGAAATCCAGGCAGTTGTTTTCCATGTACCAGGGGCTTTGCTTTGCCGCGGGCAGATATCCGTGGGCCATGCACATGCCCGGCAGGCCGAACTTTAGGCGGGCCTTCTCCTTCAAAGTCTCATGCCAGACGGTGATGAGCTTTGGCCAGAGCATCTTGGGCTCATACTGGTTGCGCATGAAGTATTTGCCCTCGGTAAACAGCTCGTTGTAGCAGGGCAGGGAGTGCCAGGACTGGGTATCCACGTCATAGCAGGCGTAGCTGGCGCTGCCTTCATACTTGGCGGGGTCGGGGTTGCAGTAGCCCATATGACCGGAGGTCCAGCTTTGGTAGACCTCGTCAAACAAAAGTCTGGCTGCGGCTTCCTTTTCCTCTTTTGTTTTGCCAAGGAGGATGCGGCCCGCTTCCCGCTTCTCATACAGGGCACCGTACCAATCTTCGTTTTCCCCGGCGATGCCCTCAAAGCCCAGGCGCTCGGCCTCCAGCAAAAGCTCCTTGGCCCTTTGCATATAGTCCGGGGTTTCGTTGACGGTGACGACGGCCACATACAGCCGCGCGCTGCCGTTTTTGGCATTGTTAACGGTTGCCCCCGCCGCCACGCCCGGCGCGCCGGCCACGTAGCTGTAGTTGATGGCCATGCGCTCAAACATTTCGGGGTGGGTCATGGTGCGGATGCCCGGCACCATCAGCATGCCCTGGTTGTCCCTGGGGATGTGGGGCATGCTGCCCAGGTCCTTTTGCAGGGGATGCTCCTTGATTGTGGCCTCTGCATTGGAGACCATGGCCATCATCACGTACCGGAATCCATCGGGGAAGGTGCCTTCCTTGGGGAACACCTGGTGCACCCAGAAAAAGCGTCCGTCCTGGCCGGTGGTGGGGGCCTCGAACTTTCCGTTTATGTCTTTGTCGGCTTCATAATCGTAGTATTCCAGGGGTTTGTTGATATCTGCCGGGCGGTAGACCACATAGGGCAGATAGTTGCCGTTCTCGTCCATGTACCGGCGGTGTCCCTGGTCCATGTTGCGGTAGAGGCGGAATTCGGGCGCGTTCTGAAAGTCCGCCCAGTTTACATCCAGCACATTGACGTTGCGCTTCATGCTCATAGCATAGCGAACATCGAGCTGCTTTCCATCCTTGGCGACGTGCACGGTGACCGTGCCGTCCCTCATGTGCTGCACGGCGTCGGGCTGATCGGCGCCCTTCATATCCTCCGCCTTTACAATGATCTGCCCCACGGGCTTCTGGCAGGGGAAGGCATACACTTCAGACCAAAGCGCGTGGTCATAGCGGCCGCCATCCTTGTGCAGCGCGGCAAAGGGCGGGCGGGTCATGCCGGCCATGGGCATATCGTCAAAATCCTTGTTCTTTTCGGAGAACGCGGCCTCCTCCAGATCCTGCAAAGTAAAGTGGTCCTTGTCCACATAGCGCCTGTCGATCACGTCGGTTTTGAGCAGGCTCAGGGTCAGGTTTTCCGGGCCGCCCCACAGCGCCGCCTTGGTGGTAGGGGTCGCCATCCGCGGATAGGCGCCCATGATGGGGCCGCCCATGCCGCCTGGGTTGTAGGGGTGGATGGCCCTTGTGAAGGTTTTTTCTTTTGACATCTCCCGAAGGGTCGGCTCTTTTTTGAACAGCAGGTCAAGAACCTGTTTGGAATGTGACATAGGCTCCTCCTTATACAAATGGAAGCAGTACTATTTTCTTGCGACAAAGCATTCCCGGATCACGTCTTCATCCCCATAGCCAAAGGGGCAGGCACCGGTTTTGCGGTTGGCGCTGTAATAATTGCGCAGGATATGGGCCCAGCCTACATCATCCAGGGTGTAGGACAGGAATTCGTCCTGGGCGACCTGATCGAGCCACTTTGTATCGGGCTTTTCCCAAACGAATTCTATTTTTTCGGTAATCAGGCGGCGGGAGGGCATTTGCACCCAGCCCTCGGGATACCTTTCGTTCACCCATTGCCAGATGTAGCGCAGGAACTGATGGCGGTACTCCGGGCTTTGCAGGGAGAACCAGGTGATCTCATCATAGCCCCAGGCGAAATGGCTGTCGTGCCGTGGCTCACCGCGAAAGCGGCTGCGGCCGAAGTTGTCGAACTCTACAATGAAGGGCATACTTTGGGCCGTCCACCCGCTGGGGGATTTGCCGCCCCGGCTGCGGCCGAAGATGCTGTCGTAATAGTTCACCTCGCAGTGAACGGACATGGGGTTTTCGATATCCTCCTTCATGCGGATGGGCCAGGCGTTGTAGTCAAAGAGCATCTCCCCGTCCACTTCGATGCCGTGGGTGTGGGCGTCGCACAGCACATAATGCCGCCTGGCGTGTTCTTTGGCATAGCCGCGGATCATCATGAGCATCTCTTTCCAATACCTGAAGCCCGTATCCGCTCCGCCGATTAGGTGTACCTGGCCAAAATGGATGCCCTCAAACCCGGCATCGATATAGCTTCTGGCCCGGTAATAGATCCACATGCGGCTTTCCAATTGTGTGATGTCCTGCACGGAGCAGTTCTTGTGCCAGTGGTCCACATACATTCCGCCGGGGTTCAGCATCTTGTCATAACTGAAGCAGCGGTCTTCCACGGGCAGATGGAAGGCCTCGAACACCCAGGGCGGAACGGGCACGGAATCGATAAAGCTTTTTTCGATGCACTCAAAGATGCATGCCTGCAATATGAAATCGGGGTCCACCTGATGGGCCCTTTGTGCCCTTTCCTTCGAGATGCGGAAATGGTCCGCCTCATTGGTAGCCTCCCACACAAAGGAAGCCCGGCCAATGAACTTTGCACCCTCGTTCTTGAGCATGCGAAGGTCATCCTCAAAGGTTTGCGTGGGGGCGAAATTGTCCATGCCAAGGCCCGTATGGGTCACGGCGTGGGAAAGATAGTTGTTCAGAACCTCCCTGGAAATGCTGCCGTCAAAAGAAAAATCCATAGGTACTCCTTCAGTTTTCAGGCTTTTTATATGGTTTGAGTATAGTACCGTAAGGTGGGTGTGTAAACTGACGGATATTCCAAAGACCGTCCGATTTTACGGTGATCACCAAAAACCGGACGGTCTGACGAGCGATGTTTTCGATTGTCTTTGCTGCGCCTTACGCCATGTGCAAATCCCTGAAGGACTGTGGCGTCATATCCAGCTTGGATTTAAACATGCGGAAAAATTGCCTGTCGGAATGGTAGCCCACCAGCTTGGCGATATCCTGGATGGTGTTTTCCCGCTGGGTGAGCAGCAGCTCCATGGACTTTTGCAGCCGCAATTCGTACACATAGTCAAGGAAAGTGATATCAAGCTCCTTTTTGAAAAGCGCGCAGATGTAGTTTTCTGATACGCCCGAATACACGGACAGATGTACCAGGGAGATATCCTTGTTATAATTCTGCTTGATGTACTTGGTAAGCTTCAAAAGTACACGGGAAAGATCACGGCGGTCTATATGGGCATACAAAGCCTGATATGTTTTCAGGATCTCAGCGGCATCCTTCTGGCTGCTTTGGCCCATGGCCAGGTCATTGATCTGCTTTTCAAACACATCCCAGTCGATGGGCTTTACCATGTAGTTAAGCACATGGTAATCAATAGCCTGCTTGGCGTACTCAAAGTTTTCATAGGCGGTGAGGATGATGAAATTTTCGCATAGCTTTTTTTCCTTGGCCAGGCCGATCAGTGTCAGGCCCTGCATTTCCGGCATCCGGATATCGGTAATGAGCAGATCGGGCACAAAGTAGGACATGATGCTCAACGCTTCGCTGCCGGAGTAGGCGCCCGTCACCTGCAGGTTCAGGTGGCTCATCTTTTCCAGACGCTTCATGATACCCTGCACGATGATCCGCTCGTCATCCACAACCAGGATTTTCATGCGTACTTCCCCCTTTCAAGCAGTCGGTCGTCATACATCCTGTATCGGGTCTTTGCCGATCAGAATGTGGCACTTGAGCCCTGCTGGCTCGTTTTTCTCAATGGTCAGGCCGTATTTGAGGCCATAGAAGTACTTCACCCTAGCGTTCACGTTTTGCAGGCCCACATGGTTTTCGCCGTTTTGATCACGAACTTCCGGCGTCTTCATGGCCTCGTTCAGAAGATCGATATCCTCCTGAATCATGCCCTGGCCGTTATCCGCCACGGTGATCAAAAGATCGTCGCCTAAAGGCGAAATGGAGATGGAGATATCGATAGGGGTGGATATTTCGCGTATGCCGTGCTTCAGGCAGTTTTCCACAATGGGCTGCAGCATGCAGAATGGGCAGCGCACGTTCTGAAGATCGTGAGGGATGTCTAAGGTGTACTGGATCATGTGGCCGATCCTGTACTGGTAGATCTTCAAGTAGTGCTGGATATGCTCCAATTCCGAGGTGAGCCGGCTTTCCCTGCGCATGGAAATGTTATAGCGAAGAAAGCGGCCCAGCACGAACAGCATCTGTCCGGCATCCTGATAATGCTCCAGCTCGATCTGCATGCGTATGGTTTCCAGGGTGTTGAACATAAAGTGGGGGTTCACCTGGGAGATCATGGCGTAGTAGGTGGCTGCGTTTTTCAGCTTTTCCGCATTGCGCACCTGGTCGATGAGGTTTTGAATGGTGTCCACCATGCCGTTGTAGGATTGGATCAGGTCGGAAAGCTCATCCTGGTGCCTGTCGCCGGAAAACTGCAGCAGCGCGTTTTGACTTTTGCGTATATGGCGGCTGAAGCGGGAAAGACGCAGGGCATACCGGTAGATGAACATATACACCGCCATGGTGGGCAGCAAAAGCAGCAGGGCGGACAAAATCACATTTCTGGTCACTGCGGCGACGCTTTCCACTTCCTCCGGGATCACATAGGCCAGACCCACGCCCGCCTTGGGAATGTTCTCTGTGATCATTTGCGCCCCGCGGGGCAGGGATAGCGTTTGAAGGGGAGACCGTCCGGTAAGGGTCGCCTGGCCGTCTGCGAATGTAACGGGATAATGATTTCCCTGGTATACGACATACATCTGCCCCGTGCTTGCCGAAAGGTCCAGGGCGGTCAGGGCTTTTTGCAGGTCAATCTGCACTTCGAGAATTCCCATCACCCGGGAAAAGGTTTTGTTATACAGCGACGTTAAGTATACAAACTGCGGCCCATCGGGTACATCATCCTCCTGGTGGTGAGCCATGTCCGGGGTGAGGGCCAGAAAGGAGTGCGTGCTCTCCTTGGAGTCCACATACTGCTGGTCGTAGCGGTAATCCGCCATGGTGCACAGGTTGTACACCAGGTCCGAATTGGTGATGTGGGAGGGGACGTAGCGGTAGATGTAGATGTCCCGGACGGTGGGGTTGGTGATCAGCATGGAGGAAAACATGGGCTGTATGTGGGATACATAGGCATACAGCTCATCGGAGGCGGAAAGATAATTGTTTTCCAGCAGGTTGATGAGCATTGTGTCCGCTTGCAGGGAGCTGCCGATGGATTCGCCCTGCATGAGATACCTTTCCAGAAACTGCGCGTTCTGCTTGAGCATCAGCTGTTCCTTGTAGCGTTGTTCGTTCTGCTGCTCGCGCATGAGGCTGGAGGAATAAATGCCTACAAAGGCGACGGTGGGGACAAAAACAAGCAGAAAATAAAAAATGATAAACCGTGTGGTCAACGCCCTGAGCCCCCTGCCTGCGGGCTTTTTGGGGCGAACGTCATTGCTCATAAAGATACAGCCTTTCTCTATTTGGATGCATAATTGCGCATCACAAGGGGGATCGCCCCGGACATATATGTTTCCAGCGCCTGAATATTAAGGGCATTTAGCCAGTTCATGTATTCCGTATAATTCTGTGCAAAGGCCTTGTCCGTATCAGACAGGATGATCTTTGTCTCATAAGTGATGGCGCCGGCGGTCACGCGGTCATAAATTTCCCTTTCCGGGGTGCCTTCCTCCGGGATCGCGGCGGTGATCCAGGGCAGGTTTTGATATCCCTGGCGGATGGCTGTATAGGTGTCTTTATAATCGGAAATATCCATTAGAGAGGCTCGGCCCTCCGCCTCCACGATGGCGGATGCGCCGAAATAAAACCATGGGTTGTACACAGTATCATAAGTGTCGTTGGCCACGGTATCGAGTAGCGCCTGGGAGTATACGGGCAGGCCGTCCGCATCCAGGGTATAGTCGATGCCCTCCCGGCCCCACTGGGTCAGTTTCTGGGCCTCGGGGGTAAACATCCAGGCCGCGAATTTGATGGCGGCTTCCGGATTTTTGCAGTTCTTGGTGATAAAAAGCCCGGACCAACCCAGGTTGGAAAGGGATTGGTTGGAGCCATTAAGCGGATACATCTCCACAGAATGATAGCCGGGATCCAGGTCCTTCAAAGCGGCATCCATATAGACGTTGGAGTTTTGCGTGCAGGCGCTGTGGGCGAAGGCCTGGCCCCTTTTGTACACCCTGCCTGTGGCCTCGGTGGCGGTGGCAAAGTTGTCCACCAGCAAGCAACCATTCTGGTAGAGCCGGTTTAGGTATTTGAGCATCTCAAAGTATCGCGTATCCCGGCAGTAGTACAGGTAGGAACCATCCTGCCTCTCTACAAAATCCGTGAGCCCAAGCCCGAACCATACCCTGAAGCTGTTGAACCTGTGGGTGCCGTCGAAGGTGAGGGGGATCAAATCGGGATATTCCTGTTTCACCCGCAGGAACACGTTCATCAGGTCGTCGGTGGTATGGATGGGAGGGTTGCCCATTTTGCTCAGAATATCCTGGCGGATCAGAAGCGACGCCGTCATGGGCACGGCAGAGGTGTTTGACCAATCCTGCGTGCTGGTGTAGTGGTTGATGACGGTATAGGGCTTCCCGTCTTTGGAATAGACCAGGGCGTTGGCGCGAAGGTCATCGGCGATCTGCCAATCTACATTGTAATCCTTGATCAGGGTGTCATAGTCGTAACAGTACGCCGCGTTGGACAGGCGGTCAAACTGGGTGGAGGTATAGATCAGGTCCGGCAGGTTGCCTGAGGCGAGCAAGAGGTTTAATTGCCGGGAATCGCGGGCTATGATCACATCCAGCTTGACTCCGGTCAAGCGCGTGATCTCCTCGGGGATGATGCCGGTAAAGCTGTCGATAGGGTACCATGTATGGGTGATCAGGCAGGTCAGCGTTACAGGTTCCTGCGCCTTTGCAGGGATGGCCGTCAGCGGAAGGAAGGACAGCAAAAGTACAAACACCCAACATAGCCTTAACATCCTGCGCCATCTGTTCATGGGATGATCTCCTTGCCTATTAAATTGCCGGTGCCTATGCAATCATTATAGAGGGAAGGGGACGCCTGTGGCAAGGGTATGCGCGCATATACAATATTTGTGAAATAGTTGGAGAAGGACCGGCTGCTGGCGGCAGCCGGTCCGTTTGGTTATGACAATATATATGCTTTGCCCTTCTTTGCGGCAAAACGGATGCCGTATTCCGTTTTTTCGGCGGGCACCGGGGTGCCGCCGCACGAAACCTTTTCAAGGCCTGCGCGGATTTCAACAGCTCCGTCCACGGCAGCGTGAATCACACCATGGGTTAGTCTTCCCTCCGCCCATTCCATATCCACTTCATGGCCGCCCCGGGCTTTAAGCCCCACTACACTGCCTTCCCGCCACTCGGGGGGCAGGGCAGGCAGGAGATGAAGTATGCCGGTATGGCTTTGCAAAAGGGCCTCGGCAATGCCGGCGGTGGCGCCCAGGTTGCCGTCGATTTGGAACACCATATCCCAGCCGTTTAAGAAATTTCTTGTTTTAGCGGCTGTGACCATGTGGCGTATGTTCTGGCCGGTCATTGCGGCGTCCAGTATGCGGGCATGCTCGCAAATGTACCAGGCCAGAGGCCAGCCGCCCCGCCCGGCACCGTTGTCCATGCGCAGTTTCAGCGACTGGCGGACGGCTTGGGCAAGCTCCGGCGTGTCCTTCCAGTTGATTTCTGTGCCGGGGTAGGCCCCCCACAAGTGGGAGATATGGCCCATGCCCGGCGTCATCTCCGGCACTTCCTCCCGCCATTCCAGCAGTTGACCTTTGGAGCCTACTGCGTTTTTCGGAAGCTTGTCACGGATTTGTGAAAACTCTTTTGCCAGCGGATCATCAAGCTTCAAAATACTGTTGGCTTCGATGCAGGCGTCAAACAGCGCCCGGAGCATCTGGTTGTCCATGGCCGGACCAGCGCAGATGGGGGTATCGTGGCCGTTTGGCAGGATGTAGCGGTTTTCGGGGGACACGGAGGGACAGGTAACGAGATACC
>JAEWAH010000175.1 GCA_023391725.1 Bacillota bacterium
TGCGGTAAAGGCGCGCCATCCGGTCATCAAAGGGCATGTTGAGCATGTAGGCGGCCATCCCCCAAACAGAATAAACGGCCACCATAGGCCCGATGGCGCCCACGGGCCATACGCCAATGACGGCGCATTTTCCCATATACAGCAGGAACACAATGGTGGCCACACCCATCATGGGGAGGCCGCAGATCTTCGTTACCAGCCGGTCCAGACGGGTGAAGTCGGGCTCCTGCGCGCTTTCTTCATCAAATTCTGGCAGCTGGCTCAAATACAGGCCCGGAAATACCACTATGCCCAGGATAAACAGAAGATCATCCCGTATAGTCCAGCCCCAATCCGTAAGCAGTGCGGAGATCGCCCCGAGGATCAGCATGATCCCGACGGTCAGAACCACGGTCACAACGCCGGCGGCGATGGCAGCCCGGACGTGCGCGGAGAACACATGGCCCAGATCCGCTTTGCCTTTTGCACAGGGAATGTACAGCATGAGCACTGCGGCCACGGCGCAGGCGGGAAGGACGCGCAGCATGGAGCTGGCCCACGCGCTGCTCCGGGGCAGAAAAACGAAGAGGGCCGCCAGAATCAGCGCTGCTGCCTGAAACAAAAGGGAGAAGACCCGGCCCTTTTTGATGCGCCGGGCCAAGAAAACGGCGGGAAGGCCAAAGGCTGCGGCGCACAAAAGGAACGGCACCCAGGTTTCCATGGCAAGCGCCCCAAGATAGGGCGCGGCTGATTCTTCCGATATGATATAAAAGGCCAGCGCGCACAGCGAAAGCATAGTCAAAGGAAAATGGCTGAACACTTTTGCCGGGTTGCCAAGTGTTCTTTTAACAAAATTTGTAGATGTCATGTTTTTACTCCCCTTGCCTGGCGTTCCTTTGCCCTATTGTATAGCATGGCGGTGAGGAAAGCAAACATGCAGACGGTAGTTTTGGTTGTGGAGGATAGAAACAACCCATTCAAAAATCCCCAAGGCTAGGAGCAGAAGTCTATTTGATGTTGTCACGCTTCTTTTTCCAAATATCGTCCTCATACCATGCTTTACCGCTGAACTCATTCCAAGAAATGACCACCCGATCAAATGCGAGCTGTATATCGAAACAACCTGCACCTCCATCGATTGTGAAAGCCGCAGCGTATTTGTGCTTTCCGTCTGCCGGTTCTTTTTCCATCTCAAATATCCAGCAATATGTGCTTAACGATTCGCTAAGTATAGATGCAAACTCGCCAGGGCAAGCTTCGCGTGGTTTTTCATGCCGGATCAGTTCATGATTGGCATTGAAAACTTTGAACTCTCCGAAAATAATACTTTTTATCTCAACCGTTTCAAAAATGATTTCTGCTTCTGGAACACACATATCAATCTGAAAGCTATTCTGCGTGTTTTCTTTAGTGGCGTTTATGTTCCTCGTCATCCATTTCATGCATTGATCTTTCAGTTCAATACTGACCACTTCTGCATCATGAAATTCAAAGTGTTCCAGTTCGTCAATTGATATATAAGGCATGCAACATGACCTCCATATCTTCATGAAACGCTGCTTCATAGTATAACACAAGCGATAGACTCCAACTACAGACAATTCAGTTTCACCCAATTGCCCTACCATGTGTGCCATTCTGAACAATTATCAATGAAAGCAAAGAAAAACCCCCGGCCCAAAGGCCGGGGTAAAAGAGGAAGGTATTTTTCTTTTGTACCGCCGCTTTATTGATTCACTTGATCCAGGACGGCCAGGGTGACGTCAAAATCCTTGTACTCGCCATCCGGAATGTCGTTGACGTTTTGATAGGTGTGCAGGTCGGGTACGCGGTAGACTTTCACTTTCACCACGTCGCCCTCCTTCTTTTCGCCAAGGTAGGAGATCATTTCTGTGGTGCTAGTCATGCGCTGTCCGTCGATCTCCACGATGATGTCATCCACGCCGATACCGGCCAGCTTGGCGGGGGAATTGTCTTCCACATTGGACACATACACGCCGGCGGGGAGTTTGCCATCAGCAACGGCCTGATTGTTGCTCTGGTTCAGGGTGGAGACGGTCACGCCCAGACGGGGGCGGGGGTTGTCGCTAGTGGTGCCGGAGCCGGTCTGATCGCCCTTGACTTTGCCGGAGAGCACACCCTCGATCAGGGGCTTGGCGGTGTTAATGGGGATGCACATCCCGATGCCTTCCACCACGTTGCCGCTGAAGATGCTGCCGGTGTACTTCAGGGAAGGAATGCCCATCAGCTCGCCCAGCACGTTGAACATGCCGCCGCCGCTGTTGCCGCTGTTGATGGCGGCGTCCACCTGGATCATGGTGTTTTTGTTGGCCACTACCTGACGCCCATACTTGTCGGTGGTGTAGGAGGTGACTTCACGGTTAAGCGCGGAGATGATGCCCACGGTGGTGGTGCCGGCCAGTTCCGTGCCCAGGGGGTTGCCGATGGCGATGGCCCAGTCGCCCACCTTCAGGGTGTCGCTGTCGCCCAAGCTGACGGGGTTGAGCTTCAGGTCCTTGGCCTGCACGATGGCGATATCCAGATCCTGATCGTAAGCAATAAGCTGGGCATCATACGATTTGTCGGGGGTGGTGACTTTCAGGCTCGTGTTGCCTTCCACCACGTGATAGTTGGTAAGTACATAGCCCTGGTCGCTGATGACCACGCCGCTGCCGGAGGCCTGCTCCACTTGCTGGCCGTTCCTGGAGTCCTGACCCTGGCCCGGCAGGTTGAAGCCGAAGCCGCCGAACCCTCCATAGTTATTGTAGTTGGCGGTGGTGTAGTTGCTGATGCCCACCACGCTACCGCTCACGGCCGCGATGGCTGCGGTAAAGGGACTGGTGACTTCGCCTTCCAGCTTGGTAGCCAGCCTTTGCGTCTCAGCGGTGGCCCCGCCGCGGCCGTAGGACAGCAAGGTGAAACTGGCGCCTACCATGGTGAATACGATGGCGATTGCAATATACCCTAACAGATGCTTTTTGAAGTTGATTTTCATCGTTTGCTCCTCCTTTGGTGGATTCGAGGTTAGTATAAGCAAGAATTTTGACCTGATAATGAACGCTTTATGAATATTTTCTGGAAAAACGTTTGAATTTATGATTCCTGTTCCAGGGCATACAATGCCATGGCGCATTCCAGCCGCTTGCGCTCCATTTGGCATTCCAGGTCGTAGGGCGAGGAGATATCCCCATGGAACGCGTGTGCGTTTGCAGCACAACCGCCGGAGCAGAAAAACCGGGCCCAGCAGCTTTTGCAGGCGGTCTTTGAAAGCACATGATTTGCAGCGAACTTCTGTTGAATTTCTCTATTGAATGAACCATCCAGCACCGAGCCCATCAAAAAGCCTTCCCGGCCCACGAACTGGTGGCAGGGATAGATGTCTCCCTCAGGTGTGACGGCCACATATTCATTCCCCGCGCCGCAGCCGGTGAGCCGTTTGCGAAGGCAGGGGCCGCCTTGAAGATCGACCATAAAATGAAAGAAGTTGAACCAGCGCCCATCCCGGCGGCGCTTTAAGTATTCTCGGGCGAGGATCTCGTACTCATCAAGGATCTTGGGCAGGTCTTTTTGGGAAAGAGCGTAATCGCAGGAAGCATCCGCCACCACTGGCTCGATGGACAATTGCTCAAACCCCGCGTCTGCCAGGTGCAAAACGTCTTTGGAGAAATCAAGGTTGTGGGCGGTAAAGGTACCACGGATGTAATAGCGCTGCTGGTTGCGGGAGTTGGCCAGGCGCAATGCATTTGGCACGATGTGTTCATAACTGCCGCGGCCGTTTGGGGTGGGGCGCATCCTATCGTGCACCTCGGGCCGCCCGTCGATGGAGATCACCACATTATCCATTTCCCGATTGAGAAAATCGATGATCTCATCGTTCAAACTCAGGCCGTTGGTGGTTGTGGTAAACTTGAATTTTTTGTTGAAAGGCGCCTCAAGACTCCGCCCATAGGCCACAAGCTCTTTAACGACATCAAAGTTCATGAGAGGCTCGCCGCCAAAAAAATCCACTTCCAAATGGACGCGGTTCCCGCTCATTTTGACCAGCCAGTCCAGCGCCTTTTTACCCGTTTCAAAAGAGAGCATGCACCTGTTGCGGCCATGATATTCGCCGGCACCCGCAAAGCAGTACTTACAGCGCAGGTTGCAATCATGGGCGGCGTGCAGGCACATGGCTTTCACCACGCCGGGGGAGAGCACGTCCACATGCTCATAATCATCCGGGGCGTTCAGCTGGCCCATGCGCTCAAGCTCGTCAAGCTCTGCAAGCGTCTCTTCTACTTCCTGCGGGTCAAAGCGCTCGGAAAGCTGGGCGGCAATCGTCTGCCTGTCCATGGAATCCCAAAGCTTCAAAGCCTCCAAAGCCAGTTCGTCCAGGGCATGGACGGCGCCGGAACCCACATCCAGGGCCATGGGCTGATTAAGGGCGGTAAAGGTATGGATCAAAAGGGTGTCCCTCCAATAAACAATATTTCTGAAAACAACAAGAAGCGGGAGTCCGCCTCCCGCTTTAAGGTATGTACACCATATTGCGAATTATTTGCCCAGGATGCGGTTCAGCTTGCCTTCGCCGCCAGCCAATACTGCATTGTTTTCCTTGTTGGCGCAGGACTGGTTGGCAACCGTGCAGCTGGTTTTGCATGCGCTTTGGCAAGAAGCCTGACATTCGCCGCAGCCGCCGTGAACAAGGGACTGTTGCAGGCAGGCGCTTTGAATGGTCTTAATATGCTTCATGGGAATCCTCCTCCATTTGCGTAAGGTGAGTCAATGGAGGTATTATACACCGGATTTCCTTTTGTTGCAATCATTTTGCCGAAAGATTGGAAAGAATCATGCCTGTTAGGCCCCCTCCGGCCACACCCATGCCCAGATCCCCCAGGTAGGAGGTGGCGGGCAAATTCTGCCCGGTGAGCAGCGCGTAAAGCGATACGCCAAGGCCCATGTATAGAAGGCCCACGGCCGCACCCCGGATAAGCCCCTTCTCGCCGCCCCGGCCCACGGCCGACATAACGCCTGCAACGATGGACGCAAGCTTCAGGATCTGGTTGAACACGCGGATGACGCCATCCGAAGGCTTGAGCCATTGCATCAGCAGGGCAAAGAGCAGTATGCCTCCTGCCGATACTGCCACGGCGACGATCAGACCTTTAAAAATACGCCCCCACGCGCCCTGGGTGCGGACCGGAGCCCGCCGATGGGTCGCCGTTTTTGTTTGCGACATAGGAAAAACCCTCCCTGTCCTTTTTACCTTTATGTATGCGGGACAGGAAGGGTTTATGCTTATTTGTACAGTTACGCCAGTACTTCGGAATCGTTCTCGACGCTCACATCTTCCACGTTACGGATGGCCCAGCGGGCAAACACGAGCTTGACGTTGTCCTGGCCAACGGAAAGGACGATGGTGTCATCCTTGATGGACACGATGGTGCCGTAGATGCCGCCGATGGTGCAGATACGGTCGCCGACCTTGAGCGCGGACAGCATTTCCTTGGCTTTCTTTTCCTTCTTGCGCTGGGGACGGATCATCATGAAGTACATTACCGCGAAGATGAGGCCCATGGTGACCACCATGGAGATGAGCCCGCCCGTGGGATCGCCGACAGCGGCATTGGGATCGGCGGTGGTGGTCGTTGCGGCATCCGCAAGGGCGGTGGCGCCGAAAGCCCAATTCAAAATCGTATTCAGCATGGAAAACGGTCTCCCTTCAAGTTGTATCTATGCGATTATAACAAAAACCGCGAGTGCATGCAAGGGAAAAATGGACAAGGTGAGAAAAGAAAAGCAAATAAATACAGGAATTGAGCAAGCATTTTGCTAGAAGTTCCGGCTCATGTCATATTTCTCAAAAAACTCCCGCCGAAAGTCAAGCAGCCGATCTTCCAGGATCGCCTGGCGCACCTGTTCCATCAGCCGCGTCAAGAAGCGCAGGTTGTGGATGGAGGTAAGCTGCGCCCCCAAAATCTCCTGGGCTTTAAACAGGTGGCGGATGTAGGCCCGGGAGAAATTCCGGCAGGCATAGCAATCGCAGCCTTCGTCCAGGGGAGAAAAATCACGGGCGCTTTCGGCGTTGCGTACAACCAGCCGGCCCTTGGAGGTAAGCACAGTGCCGTTCCTTGCGATGCGGGTGGCAAGCACGCAATCGAACATATCCACGCCCCTCAGGACGCCCTCGATGAGGCAGTCAGGCGTGCCCACGCCCATCAGGTAGCGGGGCTTATTTGTTGGCATGTAGGGCATCAGCTCTTCCAGCATCTCATACATGATGGGCTTTGGTTCGCCTACAGACAACCCACCGATGCCGTAGCCGATAAAATCCATGTCGGCCAGGGTCTTGGCGCTTTCCACCCGCAGGTCCTTGTAGAAGGCCCCTTGGACGATGCCGAAAAGCGCCTGATCGGGCCTCGTATGGTATGCCTGACAGCGCTTGGCCCAGCGGTGGGTGCGGTCCATGTTTTCCTTTGCGGTCTCGTGGTCGCAGGGATAGGGGGAGCATACGTCAAAAGCCATGGCGATGTCTGAGCCTAGATCTTGCTGGATCTGCATGGAAACTTCCGGGGAGATGAAGCGGCGGCTGCCGTCGATATGGCTTTGGAAGGTGACGCCTTCTTCCTTGATCTTGCGGATGCCGGCCAAGGAGAACACCTGAAACCCGCCGCTGTCGGTGAGGATAGGCTTGTCCCAATGCATGAAGCGGTGCAGCCCGCCGGCTTCCTTGACCAGGTCCTCCCCGGGGCGCAGGTGCAAGTGGTAGGTGTTGCTTAAAATAATCTGGGCGCCGATCTCATGAAGGTCCCGCGGCATCACGGCCTTGACCGTGGCGGCGGTGCCTACGGGCATGTAGATGGGCGTTTCGATGTCACCATGAGGGGTATGCAAGATCCCCAGGCGGGCGCCGGACTGCTTGCAGGTCTTCAGCAATTCAAACTGGAATGGGTTTGGCATGGAGGACTCCTTTTGATAATCATTGGGGTGTTTCGGAAAAGTAGGCGGCGATGGGGGAGGCGTAGCTTCCCCAGGCTTCGCCTTGGGGAGGGCTAGAGAATGTGATCTTCTCGCCCTGGGTGGGGTGGGTGAGGGTGAGTTTGGCACCCCACAGCGCGATCTGCCTGCCGGGGACGCCATGGCCGTACCGGGCATCGCCCCACAGAGGATGGCCTACGGCCGCGAACTGGACCCGGATTTGATGAGCCCGACCCGTTTCCAGG
The DNA here is from genome assembly GCA_023391725.1 of Bacillota bacterium. GTDB lineage: Bacteria > Bacillota > Clostridia > Christensenellales > Aristaeellaceae > JAEWAH01. The sequence goes on from JAEWAH010000175.1 coordinate 7,182, forward strand.
CGGATGCTCACCAGGGAGGTGCTATCCTTGCGGGCAAGGCAGGTGTAATGCAGGACAGCCAGTCTGCTTCCGGGTGTCCCTTCCGGAACGGCAGAGACCAGGTTGAGGTCTTCCTCTTTCAACAGGTGATGGGTAAGCGTGCCGCTGTCCGGCAGATTTCCTTCCACAATGGCCAGATATTCACGGCCCATCTCGTGAGTGGATACCTGCTTCGAAAGCCGCGCAGCAGCCTTGGAGGTGCGGGCCAGGCACAAGAGCCCGCCCACGGGCCTGTCCATCCGGTGTACCAGGCCCAGGTAGACATCGCCGGGCTTTTGGTATTTGTCCTTGATATAGGTTTTCATCAAGGAAAGCAAATCCTGATCCCCTGTGGCATCAGCCTGGGTCAGCATGTTGGGGGGCTTAACCACCACCAGCAGGTGGTTATCCTCATAGACGACTTTACACATGGCCTTGCCACCGCCCGCTGCAGCCGCAGGGCAGCACACCTCCGGTTAAGACAGGCAGGCAAAGCTCCTGGGCGTCGATGGTGCCGGGGTGGCGGGAACCGTTGATGCACAGTTGGAGAATGTTTGATAGCACACTGGCCTGAAAGCCCGTGGTGTAGCTGTTAATGAGGAAGAACAGGGGAGTGTCAGAAAGGGCCTGGGCACAGGTTTGACACAGGCCGAACAGCTCGTCCTCCAGCTTCCACACTTCGCCATTGGGCCCGCGGCCGTAGCTGGGCGGATCCATCAGGATACCATCGTATTTGCTGCCTCGGCGGATCTCACGGCGAACAAAGGCCAGTGCATCCTCCACGATCCAGCGGCAGCTGGTTTCAGGTAAGTTTGAAAGCTCGCGATTTTCTCTGGCCCAGGAGACCATCCCCTTGGCCGCATCCACATGGGTGACCTGCGCTCCCGCTGCGGCGCAGGCAAGCGTCGCCCCGCCGGTATAGCCGAAAAGATTCAATACCTTTGGGGGTGTGCCTTTGGAGGCGCGCGCTTTGCACAGTTCCGCCATCCAGAGCCAGTTGGCGGCCTGCTCCGGGAAAAGCCCGGTGTGCTTAAAGCCTGTGGGCCGCACGTAGAATTTCAAAGGTCCGTGAGCGATGACCCACCTGTCCGGGAGCTTCTGGAAAAACTCCCACTGGCCGCCGCCGCGCTCGCTGCGATGGTAATGAGCTTGGGCTTTTTTCCAGAGGGCAGAATCGGATTGGGGCCAGATCACCTGCGGGTCCGGGCGGCGAAGAGTAACCGAACCCCAGCGCTCCAGCTTTTCGCCGTCGCCGGTATCGATGACCTGATAGTCCGTCCATGTGTCGGCAAGGAACATGCGTTTCTCCTTCTACATAGTAAGGGGAAAGATTTCGCGCCTGCGGGCACGACCAGGGCTTTCCGATCGCCCTGGACCTTCGGGGGCCGTTAACAAGGACCTATTATTCGTCCATGTGTCGGCAAGGAAGATGCGTTTCTCCTTTTCAGGGGTCTCGCGCCTGCGGGCGTGACCAGGGCTTTCCGATCGCCCTGGACCTTCGGACGCCGTTGACAAGCACCTGGTAATCCGCCCATGTGTCGGCATGGAAGATGCGTTTCTCCTTTTCAGGGGTCTCGCTCCTGCGGGAGCGACCAGGGCTTTCCGATTGCCCTGGACCTTCGGGGGCCGTTGACAAGCACCTGGTAATCCGCCCATGTGTCGGCAAGGAAGATGCGTTTCTCCTTTTCAGGGGTCTCGCTCCTGCGGGCGTGACCAGGGCTTTCCGATCGCCCTGGACCTTCGGGGGCCGTTAACAAGGACCTATTATTCGTCCATGTGTCGGCAAGGAAGATGCGTTTTTCCTTTTCAGGGGACTCGCTCCTGCGGGAGCGACCAGGGCGATCCTAACGCCCTGGACCTTCGGTTTCCGTTGGCAAGCACCAAATAGGCAGTCCATGTGTCGGTTAAAAACATGCGGTTGCTAATTGCAGGTTCAAGTCACAGCTAATTATGGCGAAAAGTAGGTCTCGCTCCTGCGGGAGCGACCAGGGCGATCCTAACGCCCTGGACCATCGGACGCCGCTGACAAGCACCTGGTAATCCGTGCATGTGTCGGCAAGGAAGAGGCGTTTTCCTTATTGTCGTGAAAGGAAGGATTTCGCTCCTGCGGGAGCGACCAAAGGGCTTTCCGGTCGCCCTTTGGAAACCTTCGGAGGCGGGTAGTATTCTGCCCATTCAACTATTGTTCTGTTACGGCAATGTCATGCCCGCTTTACCGACAGCACAGCCGTCTCACCATTGATATCCCATTCCTTGGCGATGGCGTCCGCCTTGGGATTCCCTGCGGTCAGAGATGTCGCCAGTACGCCGTTTTGGATCATGGCCCGGCCGGATTCGATGGCGGCGGCCAGCTTCTCGCCGGCCTGGTAGGTGACCTCGATGCGGTCGGTCACGTCAAAGTCCGCGTCCTTGCGCATGGTTTGCAGCTTGCTGATGACCTCTCGAACAAACCCTTCCTGGATGAGCTCGGGCGTGAGGTTCGTATCCAGCACCACGGTCACTTCCCGCTCGGTCAATGCCATGAAGCCGGGCTTTTGCATGGGCTCGGTGAGCACGTCGTCCTTTTCCAGGGTCACTTTCGTGCCGCCCAAATCAAAGGAGACGCTTTCGCCGCGATTGAAGGCGTCCACCACGTCGTTGCCGTCCAAGGTAGTCAAGTGCTGGCTGATTTGGCCCAGCAGCTTTCCATAGCGGGGGCCCAGGGTGCGCAGTTGAGGCTTGAGCTTATAGCTGGTAAAGGCGCGGGCATCCTCGGTGAAGATCACCTGCTTGACGTTGAGTTCATCCTCCGCCAGGTCCACATACTCGCCTTGGAAGGCGGCGCCCTTCACGTACAGTGCCCGGGCGGGCTGGCGTACCTTCATGGAGGCGGCGTTGCGGCAGGCTCTGCCCAATTGCACTACATTTACTAGGGAGGTCATTTGACTTTCCATGGCTGGGTCGATGAAGGCGGGGTCGCACACGGGGAAATCGCACAGATGCACGCTGATGGGCGCGTCGGGCCTCACTGAGCGCACCAGGTTTTGATACATGCTTTCGGCAAGATAGGGCACAAAGGGAGCGATGAGGCGCGAGAGCGTTTCCAGCACTGTATACAGGGTGATGAAAGCTGCTTCCTTGTCCCCAGCCATGCCCTTGCCCCAGAACCGTTCCCGGCCGCGGCGGACGTACCAGTTGCTCAGATCGTCCACAAAATCGCCGATAGCACGGCCCGGCTCGGTGATGTGATAGTTGTCCAGCTCGTTTGTGGCATATTGGATCAGGGAATGCAAGCGGCTTAAGATCCATTTATCCATCAAAGACAGTTGGGCCTTTTCAAGAGGATGGTCCTTGGGATCGAAATTATCGATGTTGGCGTAGAGCACGAAGAAGGCGTAGGTGTTCTGCAGCGTGCCCATGAACTTGCGCTGGGATTCGGAAACGGCCTCGCCGTAGAAGCGGCTTGGCAGCCAGGGCGCGCCGGCGGTGTAGAAGTACCAGCGCACGGCGTCGGCGCCCTGCACATCCAGAACGCTCCAGGGGTCCACCACGTTGCCCTTGTGCTTGGACATCTTCTGCCCGTCCTTGTCCTGCACATGGCCCATGACAATGCAGTTTTCAAAAGGAGACTTGTCAAACAGCATCGTGCCGATGGCAAGCAGCGTGTAGAACCAGCCCCGGGTCTGGTCCACCGCCTCGGAGATATAGGCGGCGGGGAAGTTCTGCTCGAACTGATCCTTGTTTTCAAAGGGGTAGTGCCACTGGGCAAAGGGCATGGAGCCGGAATCATACCAGCAGTCGATGACCTCTTTCACGCGGTGCATATCCTTGCCGCACTTGGGGCATTTGAGCACCACCTGGTCGATGAAGGGACGGTGCAGCTCCGGCAAGTCGAAAGCCGCTGCGGCCATATCGTGAAGCTCCTGCCTGGAGCCCACCACGTGCATGTGGCCATCCTCGCAAAGCCAGATGGGCAGGGGCGTACCCCAGTACCTTTCCCGCGAAAGGCCCCAGTCCACCACGTTTTCCAGGAAGTTGCCCATGCGGCCTTCTTTGATATTCTCTGGCAGCCAGTTCACACTGCGGTTGTTGCGCAAAAGTTCATCCTTGAGCGCGGTTACGCGGATGAACCAAGTGGCCCGGGCGTAGTACAGAAGCGGCGTATCGCACCGCCAGCAGAAGGGGTAATTATGGGTATAGGCCGCTTTCTTGAAAAGGAGGCCGCGGGCTTCCAGGTCTTTTAAGATCACGGGGTCGGCCTGCTTGACAAACGTGCCCGCCCAAGGTGTCTCCGCAGCGAAGTGGCCCTGGGTGTCCACCAGCTGCACAAAGGGCAGGCTGTTGTCACGGCCCACCCGGGCGTCATCCTCGCCGAAAGCCGGGGCGATATGCACGATGCCTGTGCCGTCGGTGAGCGTTACATAGCTGTCGCACACCACGTACCAGGCCTTTTCACGAGGGTTTGCAAAGTTGTACAGAGGCTCGTACTCCAGCCCCTTCAGCTGGCTGCCCGGGAAGGTCTCAACAATCTGCGCCGCCGCAGCGTCCTCTTCACAGAAGACGGAGGAGATCAGTTCCTTGGCAAGGATATACGTCATGCCATGGACGTTGACGCGGCAGTATTCTTCCTTGGCGTTGACGCAGAGCGCCACGTTGGTGGGCAGCGTCCAGGGCGGGGTGGTCCAGGCCAGCAGGCAGGTATTGGCCTCGCCTTTTACGTTGAAGCGTACAAAGGCGCTCATGTCGCTGACTTCTTTATAGTTCTGGGCCACCTCATGGCTGGACAAAGCTGTTCCGCAGCGGGGGCAGTAGGGGACCACCTTATGGCCCTTGTATAGCAAGTCGCGTTTGGCGATCTCCTTGAGGCTCCACCACACGGACTCGATATAATTGTCCTCATAGGTGATATAGGGATGCTCCATGTCCACCCAGAAAGCCACACGTTCGGACATGTCTTCCCATTCATGCAGGTATTTCCACACGCTCTTTTTGCACGCGGCGATAAACGGCTCGATGCCGTATTCCTCGATTTGCGGTTTGCCGTCCAGACCCAGCTGCTTTTCCACTTCCAGCTCCACCGGCAGGCCATGGGTGTCCCAGCCGGCCTTGCGCAGCACACGCTTGCCCTTCATGGTCTGATAGCGGGGGATCAGATCCTTGATGGAGCGGGTGAGGACGTGGCCGATGTGAGGCTTGCCGTTGGCCGTGGGCGGTCCGTCAAAGAAGGTGAAGGCCTCCTTAGCCCCATCCCGGTGATGAAGGCTTTTCTGGACGACGCCATTATCCTTCCAAAAGGCCATGATCTCCTTTTCCCGGGCCGCAAAGTTCATGTCGGTGGGTACTTTTTGATACATGCTGTAGCCTCCCGCATCCAAATAGTGAGAATAGTGAAAATTCATGCGGAGAAAAAGAAAACCGCCCCAATAGCTTGGGACGGATCACTCCGCGGTACCACCCAGATTGGCGCAAAGCGCCCTCTTTGCGCAGACAAAATGCCTGCGGCCCCGTAACGGAGGCGATCCGCCCGCACCTCAAGAAAGAACTTCGGTTCGGGGAACTCCGGGGTGATCCGATGCGGCTGCTCCCGCCGGCCTTGCACCAACGCCGGCTCGCTGAAGGGGCATATCGCGCATCCGTCCCCATCATGGTCCATATACCTTATCTATTATATGCAGATTTGCATAAAAGTAAAGGGGGAGTGTGAATTTTTGGGATGTGGCGGGGAGGTGTTTCAATCGGCGTATTGCTACGCTAGACAATCCTCAGTCTCGCTTTGCTCGACAGCTCCTTTCAAAAGGAGCCTTGATAAAATTAAGTTGTCCCCAATGTCTTTTCTGGAAAAAATATGGTATAATATCCTCTATTGGAATTTTGGATAGGGGGCATCCATATGACTGGCTGGCTTTTGCGACTGTTTGTGAAGAATCATCAAAACACGCAGGATCAGTCTGTCCGGACCTCCTACGCGTCCCTGGCTGCCATGGTTGGCATTATTCTAAATTTACTCCTGGCCACTGCCAAGATGCTCACTGGCCTTTTCATCGGCTCTGTGGCGGTGACGGCAGACGGCGCCAACAACTTATCGGACGCGGGCGGATCTATCGTTTCCCTGGTGAGTACCCGCATGGCCCAGAAGCCTGGGGACAAGGATCACCCCTTCGGCCATGGACGTATGGAATATATTGGTGCTCTGGGCGTTGGCGTGCTGATCTTGTTGATGGGGTTCGAACTGCTCAAGGCGGGCATCGAAAGCATCATCACCCCTACTGCGCCGGATTATTCCCTGGCCGCCTGGGCTGCGCTTTCGGGCAGCATCATCGTAAAAGGCTGGCTTTACCTGTTTTATAACAGACTGGGCCGGGCCGTGGATTCTCCGCCGCTCATGGCTGCGGGGAAGGACTCTATTTCTGATGTGCTGGCGAGCTCTGGCGTGGTCCTGGGCATGCTGGCTTTTAAGCTTTTTAAGCTGCCTGCCGATGGATATGTGGGCACGCTTGTTGCCCTTGTGGTGCTGAAAACGGGCTTTGGGGTTTGTAAAGGCACCATCGACAGACTTCTGGGCGCTCCGCCCAGCCGGGAGATGAACGATAAGATCATGGAAAAACTTCTCTCCTATGATGGCATCCTGGGGGTGCACGATCTGGTGATCCACGATTACGGGCCGGGGCGTATCCTGGCCTCTGTCCACGCGGAGGTATCCGCCAAGTCGGATATCCTGAAGGTGCATGAGCTTATCGACCGTGCGGAGCGGGATATTTCCAAAGAGATGAGTTTGAATCTTTTGATCCATATGGATCCCGTCGTTACCGATGACAAGGCTGCCAATGAAGCCTATGCCAGGATGGAAGCGTTCCTGAAAGCGGTTGATCCGCGGCTTAAGATCCATGATTTCCGCCGCTTGCCCAGTGAGGAGAGGATCCTGCTTATGTTTGACGTGGTTGTGCCCGCCGAAATTGGAGATACCGAGCCTTTGAAACGCCAAATAGAGGCATACGCCAAGGGAATGGATGAGAGTAACGAATGCTTGCTGGATTTTGATCTTGACTATTACCATTAATTGGCGCGGCGCCCATGGCAGGAATTTGCATGATTCTTTATCCTCCAGCCGTTTTAAAAGGGAAAACAGGCAAATTGTCGAAATTTGCTTGCAAAGGCAGGGGGTATTTTAATGGGTATGCAACGGATATCTTTTCGAAGGCTGCTGTGCGTTTTATTGGCGTTGGTTTGCCTGGTGGTTCCTTTTGCGGCTTTTGCCCAAGAAGAGGCAGAACCAAGTAAAGAAGACCTGATGGCTCTTTTGGCGGATACTATTACGATTCCTGAGGGGCAGGATGCGCAGCTGGACGACTATCTGGTGCTGCCGGATGATCACGCAACGCCGGAAACCGACACCTTCCAGCTGCTTCTTGTAGGTACCGACAATTATAAGGAAAGCCGCCGGGGCCTTAGCGACACCATGATGCTGGTGCAGCTTGATCCCAAGACAAAAACCATCAAGCTTGCCTCCTTTCTTCGGGACATGTACGTGAAGATCCCAGGCCATGGCTCCACACGCCTCAACGCAGCGTATGTCTACGGCGGCGCGGACCTTATGCTTCAAACGCTTAAAAACAATTTCGGTATCGAACCGGACGCCTATGTGGTGGTGAACTTCAGCCGGATGGCTGCCTTGTTCGATGCCATCGGCGGTGTTGAGGTGAATGTATCCAAGCGGGAGGTCACGCAGGCGAACCTCATTATGCGGGCATACAACGTCAAAATGGGCAAAAAGCAGACCGATGGGCTAATTAAAAAATCCGGCCTGCAGACGCTGACCGGGAAGCAGGCGCTATGCTTCAGCCGTATCCGCAAGATCGACAGCGATTTTGCACGGACCAACCGCCAGCGCACGGTGGTGGAGGCTGCCTTCCACAAGATCATGACCTTGAGCTGGGATCAGATCGGCGAGCTGGTGCTGGACAACTTGGACAATGTCAATACCAACCTTTCCGGCGAGGACGCCATCCGCCTGATCCCCATGGCCCTTGAGGCCAAGGATGCGACCTTTGAAGAGCTCCATATCCCTGTGGACGGCGGGTATGCCAGCAAGATGATCTCCGGCATGGCGGTACTTGTACCCAATTTGAAAAAAAATGTGGCCGCGCTGGATGCGTTTTTGTACGGGCCGCAGGAGTAAGGTCTTAAAGTAAAAGAAAGCCGCCCTTCTCGTTTTGAGAGGGGCGGCTTTGCTTTGGTATATAGATTTCCTCATCCGGTACTGGCGTGGCGCCTTCCTGCCCTCATCCGGCACTGCGGGCCCACCTTCCCCTAAAGGAGAAGACAAGGACATAAGGTGAGCGCAAAGCATTGGAGCATACGATGACTAAGCTGAAGGATGTTGAACCCGACCGTAGGGGGCGATGTCCACATCGCCCCGCGCTGTACGATGTTAATGGAACCCGTAGGGCAAACGAAGTGAGTCAGGACTGTGCCATCACTGCGCCGGCCATTCCAAAGGATAATCAGGCACGGGATTGTCAAGGGACTTTCCGTTGTCCTTCAATGCGTTGAGTAAGCTCTCGATGCTGTTTTGGCTGGTATAGGGCGTGGGCGCAAAGTCGTTGTAATCCGTGCGGGAGGAAATGCGGCAGGGGATGATGCGGAACCCTTCCGGTACGGCGACATTGTCCTTGACCCGGAATCGGGTCTGAAAGATGTAAGTGCTCATATCGCTGGGCTTGGCATTCCCTGCGAAGGAGAAGTTGCCAAGGGAATAGCAGATGTACTTGCCCTTGTATACCTCAATGGGGTTGATGCGGTGGCTGTGGTGGCCAACCACCAGGTCGGCCCCGGCATCGATAGCCATCTTGCCCATCTTCTGCTGGTTGTCGTTGGGCTTGTAGTCCAGTTCCGCGCCCCAGTGGAAGCTGACGATGACGATGGGATACTGTGCCTTTGCCGCGGCCACGTCTTGGGGTACTTTTTCAAAAAGCGTCGCGTACTGGTCAAAGGTCTGGTAGGAGAGCATGGCAATTTGAACGCCCTGGACAGTGAAGACCCCCAGCTGCCCGCTGGTGGAATAGACGATGCCCGCGTTTCTCAGCGTTTCCTCGGTCTCGTTGAGGCCCGCCTCCCCATGGTCCATCACATGGTTGTTTTCCAGCGAGACCGCCTCGATGTTCCCGGAGGTGAGTATCTGGACATAGGAGGGCGGCGCGGAGAACAAAAAGGAGTTGCCGCTCCTGTCGGGATTGATGGGGGCGGTGGTGAGGGTGCCCTCAAAATTTACCAGGGTCATATCATCCTGGGCAAAAATGTCTTTGACGTTGCGGAAGGGAAAGGCCAAATCGCCATCCTGCTTGGAGAGCTCCTGGTTAAAGATGGATTTGCCGCTTTTGCGAACGTCCCCGCCGATGGTCACATCCCCGGTAAAGCTCATGGTCAGGAGTATGGACCCATCCAGGGAGGGGGTGGGCGTCGGGGTGGGATCGGGCGAGGCCGGATTGTTCGTGGCGCTGGATCCCTGGCCGCCGGTGAGGTCCAGGAAGGAAATCTCCTCATCTTCGGCAAGTGCCGAAAGAGTGAAGAACATCGTCAGGATCAAAAGGCCGGAAAGGAAACGGCGCATGTACTACCTCCGAAAAAGCACAAGGGCATTTTATCCAAATAACGAAGGACCAATGGAAAACCCTGCATCAAAGCTCTTTATAGCTCCTTTAGAAAAGCTTCAATACGGGAAAGAGCCAGGTTCAGTTTATCCAAAGCGGTGGCATAGCAACAGCGGATGTGTCCTTCCCCGCCCGGACCAAAGGCCGTGCCAGGTACGCAGGCAACCTTCTGGCTTTTCAGAAGACGTTCGCAGAACTCCTCGCTTAAAAGCCCCGTCTTGCCAATGGAGGGGAAGACATAAAACGCGCCCAAGGGCTCGAAACAGTCAAGCCCCATTTTGCGGAAAGCGTCCACCATCAGCCGCCGCCGCTGGTCATAGCTGCGGCGCATTGTGGCGATATCCTCATAATTGTTCTCCCGGCCCATGCGCAGCGCCTGCTCAGCGGCCACCTGCCCCTGCCGGGGCGCGCACATGATGGTATATTGATGGATCTTGAACATCGCGTCCAAAAGCTGCCCGGGCGCACAAACATAGCCCATGCGCCAACCGGTCATAGCAAAAGCTTTGCTGAAACCGTTGATGGTGATGGTGCGCTCCCACATATCAGGGAGGCTGGCGAAGCTTACGTGCGGGTCGGGAGCGTAGGTAAGTTCGCTGTAAATTTCATCGCTGATGACCAGGATATTGCTTTCCCGGATCACTTCGGCCAATGCATTCAAATCAGCCCGTTCCATGACGGCCCCGGTGGGGTTGTTGGGATAGGGGAGAATCAGTGCCTTGGTGCGGGGGGTGATCTTTTCCCCAACAGCCTTCGCCGTCAGTTTGAAATCCATCGCGCCATCTGTTTTGACACCTACAGGAACGCCGCCGGAAAAAAGCACACCGGGGCTATAGCTCACATAGCTGGGATCCGGCACAAGCACCTCATCACCGGGGGTCAAGATGGCCCGAAGCGCCAGATCGATGGCTTCGCTGGCGCCTACGGTCACCAATATCTCCCTCTCGGGATGATAGGTGAGATGATACCTGCGGGCAAGGTATTGGGAGATCTCCCGACGCAGAGACAAAGTGCCCCAATTGGAGGTATACTGCGTTTCCCCGTCCACGATGCTGTTGATGGCGGCGTTGCGGATATGATAGGGCGTAACAAAGTCCGGCTCGCCTACACCCAGAGAAATGGCGTCCGGCATAGTGGCCACGATATCAAAAAACTTGCGGATGCCGCTGGGCGGGACCGCGGCCACCCCTGGATTCACGAACTTCGTATAATCGGTGCTCACGGCGAAACCACCAGCCTGCGGTCAGACCGTTCGGAATCGAAAATAATGCCCTCGGACTTATAACGCTTGAGCACAAAATGGGTGGCCGTGCCGGTGACCATTTCCAGCGGGCTCAATTTTTCGCTGACGAAAAAGGCCAGTTCCTTCAGCGTGGGGGCTTCCACCAAAAGCAGAAGGTCGTACGCCCCGCTCATGAGATATACGCTTTTTACTTCGTCGAAACGGTAAATGCGGGCTGCCACGGCGTCAAAGCCCATGTCCCTTTGCGGGGTCACGCGCACTTCGATCATGGCTTCCACCCGGTCCCTGTCGGTCATGTCCCAGTTGATCACAGGGGCATAACGCAGTATCACCCGGCGCTTTTCCATATCGTCGATGGCCTGGGCCACCTCATGGAGGGTAACGCCGGTCATCACCGCCAGCTTCTCCAATGGGATGCGGCAGTCCTCACGCAAGATCTCCAACAATTGCATTTGCAGGCTTTGCATAGAAGAAATCCCTCCTATCCAAACAGGTCAAAAAAGGCCCGTAATGTTCCCGTCGTCGTCCACATCGATATTCAAAGCGGCGGGTGCTTTGGGAAGGCCCGGCATGGCGATAATATCCCCGGCAAAGGCGACTACGAACCCTGCCCCTGCGGAGAGACGCACACTGCGCACGGTGATGGAAAAATCTTTTGGCGCGCCCAAAAGCTTGGGATTGTCGGAAAGGGAGTATTGTGTCTTGGCGAAGCACACGGGGTAGGAACCATACCCTTCCTGCTCCCATTTTTTCAGTTGCGTCAGAACCCCCGGAGCGAATTCCAGGGCCGACGCGCCGTAGATCTTGGTTGCCACGGCCGTAAGCTTGTCCTTCAAAGACAGGTCGGATGGATACGTATAGGAAGGCTCGGCCTTTTCGTGCTCACAGGCTTGGCAGACCGCGTCCGCCAAAGCCTTCGCGCCACGTCCACCCTTTTCCCAGCCTTCGCACAGTTCGCAGGGAGCGCCGGCCTCTTGGGCGGCTTCCCGGATCAGGTCCATTTCAGCCGGAGTATCGGTCATGAAGCGGTTGATGGCTACAACCGCCGGAAGCTGCCATACATTTTTGATATGGTCCAGGTGGGCTTTCAGGTTTTCAAGCCCCTGTTTGAGGGCGGGTAGGTTTTCCTGAGAAAGCTGTTCCTTGGGGCAGCCGCCGTGGTGCTTCAGCGCCCGGACGGTGGCGACCAGGACTACCGCGTCGGGCCACATCCCCGTGGCGCGGCACTTGATATCCAGAAACTTTTCTGCGCCCAGGTCTGCGCCGAAACCCGCCTCGGTCACTACGTAATCTGCCATGCGCATGGCGGTGCGTGTGGCTATGACGCTGTTGCAGCCGTGGCAATATTGGCAAAGGGCCCGCCGTGCATGAGGCAGGGCGTTCCGTCGATGGTCTGAACCAGGTTGGGCATCAGCGCGTCACGAAGCAATGCGGCCATGGCGCCCTGGGCACTTAAGTCCCCGGCGGTGACAGGCTTGCCTTCATAAGTGCGGGCCACTACCAGCCTGGAAAGCCGAGCCTTCAGATCCTGCAAATCGGCGGCAAGGCAGAAGGTGGCCATTACTTCGCTGGCGGCGGTGATATCGAACCCATCCTCCCGGGGGACGCCGTTGGCCTTGCCGCCCATACCGGATACGATAAAGCGGAGTTGGCGGTCATTCAGGTCCATGCAGCGCCGCCAGGTGATCTGCCTGGGGTCGATGCTTAATTCGTTGCCCTGCTGAATATGGTTGTCCACCATGGCGGCCAGCAGGTTATTGGCCGCAGTGATGGCGTGCAGGTCGCCGGTAAAATGCAGGTTGATGGCCTCCATGGGCAGTACCTGGGCATAGCCGCCGCCTGTTGCGCCGCCCTTCATGCCGAACACCGGGCCCAGGGAAGGCTCACGGAGCGCCAGCATCGCCTTGCGGCCCGTATACGTAAGACCGTCGGCCAGGCCTACGCTCACCGTGGTTTTCCCCTCCCCGGCCGGTGTGGGAGAGATAGCGGTCACCAGGACCAGACGCGCCTTGGGCGCACGGCTCAAATAGGGGGCGGGGTCCACCTTGGCGATTAGGCGGCCATAAGGGGCCAATGTATCGGCGGAAAAGCCGGCGGGTTCGGCAATCTCCTGGATGGGCTTGGGCGTGGCGGCTCTTGCGATTTGCAGGTCGGATGCCATGCGGTCACTACCTTTCCACATTTTGCACAATTAATGACCATTATAGCGAATATCAAGGATTTGTGCAAGCGGGAAGAGAGACCTACTATCTGTAGGGGGTCCGCTTCCCTGTGACTATAAAAAGGCGCGCGGGGTTCATGCGCTCAGTTTTTCGAAAAGCCCTTTGTTCTCTTTGCAAAAGTCATACCCTTTCTGCATAAACCCTTCGATGGAGCTGTTTTTGTATATCTCTCTCATCACGTCGATCAATTTACCCCGACGTGTATTGATCTCATAAAATTCCGGATAGGCGGGCTGCTTTGCGATCTGTTCGTTCCATATAAATTTGTTCAGGCGCACATCTGTCAAAATCGCGTCGATGGCCAGCTCGCTGAGTATCCAGGGCAGATGCGGCTGCTCATAGAATTCTGGCGAATCGTGAAAGAGGTTTTGCCAGACCTTGAACCATACAAAGTGCGTGATCTCATGCAGAGAGACGCAGACCGCACCTTTGTCGCTGTACAGATAGATGATGTCAAAGGAAGAATCCTCAAGAAACCTCGGGCAGATGGGGTTCATATTCACACGGCCGACCATGTCATTGAAGCAGGCGGCCATGTCGATATGAAATATATCACCCAATGATCTCTCGATTTCTTTTTCGCAATCATCCCAGCGGGTTTGATACATTTGTGCCTTTTCTGACATCTGCGGCAAAAGAGCCTCATACTTTTCCCGGAGTTTTTCCTGAATGTAATTCGCCGTCTGCGCCTGGGAGAGATTTTTAAGATCGCTTGCATCTAATTCAGGATAAAGCGTGAGAATGGAGCTGCCCATGCCTTTGTACATTTCGCCAGTCATGGTATCGCTCAGATGAAGAAAATCGGCCATGGATCCGGCCGAATAAGGAAGGTCTGCGACAATGAATTTCAGCTTCATGCCATGCCTCCTTTGCAGGTGCCTTTTCAAAGCATATCAATTTTTCCTATGTCTGGCAAGGGAGCGCTTCTTTACGTCTCCTCCGGGATGCCCGTCTTGCAAAACAGGAGAACTATGGTAAAATTTTGTGGGAGGTGGGTACGTGAAACAGCATATACCGGCGGATGCCATCCATGCATTCCTTAATCGGGTGGAAACGCACGAAATCAACATGCATGGATTCATCCTTTTGCGCCATGGGGAAACGGTATGCGAAGGGTACTGGCCGCCGTTTTCAAAAGAGAAGATGCATAGGATGTATTCGGCGGGCAAATCCATTACCGCCCTGGGCATCGGCATCCTGCAAAAGCAAGGAAAGTTGTCTATCTATGACCGCATTGTCGATTATTTTCCGGAATATGTGACTGCGGATACAGATCCGCGCATTGTGCGCATGACCATAAGGGATATGCTGCGCATGGCCAGCTGTCATTACGCGACCACCTATAAAAAGGCAGAGGACAGCGACTGGACGCGCACCTTCTTTACCGTTGCGCCCAGCCATGAGCCGGGTGCGCTGTTTTCCTACGATACATCAGCCACCCATACCTTAAGCGCACTGATAGAGAAGCTGGCGGGCATGAGCCTTCTGGAGTTTATGACCCGGGAACTGTTTGATAAAATCGGCGCAATGGGAGAAAAGAGCTGGCTTACAGACCCAGTAGGCGTCTGCCAGGGCGGCAGCGGGCTGATGATGACGCTTCCCGACCTTGCCCGGGTGGCGCAGCTGGTGCTGGAGGAGGGGCGGGGCATCGTGCCCGCTGAGTTCATCCGGGAAGCGACGGGGAAGCAGATCGACACGGTCATGCAGGCGCAGCCGGAGGAACGTTACGGCTATGGATATCAGTTCTGGCGCGTGCGAAACGGCGCCTTTGCCATGTACGGCATGGGCGGGCAACTGGCCATCATTGTGCCCAGTGAGCAGCTAGTGTTTTGCACCATGGCGGACACGCGCATAGACCCTGCCGGGGTGCAGAAGATCCATGACGCATTCTGGGAGGAGATCATGGCCCGGCTGGATGAGCCGGAAACACAGAAGGCCGCGGACACCATTAGGGAGCGGCTGGCTTCCCTGAAAAGTGTGCCGGTGGCAAATGCATACAATCCCTGGGAAGATGTGCATGGGAAAGACTTTCTGTTCCCGGAGAATCCCATGGGGCTTATTAAACTGCGCCTTGAACAGAATAGTTTGATTATTGTTAACGGGAAAGGTGCATTCACGCTGCCGCTTGCCTTGGGCAGTTGGGCAGAGGGTGTATTCCCGAATACGGATCGCCCCTGCAGGATAAGCGCGGGCTGGGCGGAAGAAAGCCTATTGCACATTGTGTGCCGCATCCTGGGCGAGGATCCGTGCAGCGTGGAAATACTGCTGTCCTTTACGCCGGGAAGTGTTTCGGTGCAGATGAAGCGTGTGCCCGAGCCCTTCACGGACGGATGGGAAGGTTTTGCCGCGGGGTATGTAAGGCAGGAGGCCGTGAAATGATCGTTGTGGCAAAGGATGGGACGGGGGATTTTGCTTCCCTTCAGGAGGCCATCGACGCGGCGGGACCATCGGAAACCATTCATATAAGTGCAGGAACGTATTATGAGAAGGTGGTCGTCCATAAGGATGATCTGCGCATCGTGGGCGAAGGCCGGGAAAGCACCGTGCTATGCTTTGATGATTACGCGAAAAAGCATCTTCCAGACGGCTCCGAGATGGGCACGTTCCTTACTTGGACGATGCTGGTTACCGGGAAGAATGTGCGCATCGAAAACATGACCATCCGCAACTACGCTGGGGAAGGCCGCGTGGTGGGCCAGGCAGTGGCGGCCTATCTGGCGGGGGATAGGAGCGTTATGATGGGCTGCCGTTTGAATGGGCATCAGGATACGCTTTTTTGCGGCCCGACGATGAAAAAAGTAGCGGACCACGTATTGCCGCGCATCGTGCCGGAGGGCGTTTTGAGCGTGGCGGATGTGAATGAAACCCCTGCGCGCCACTATTTTGAGGACTGCTATATAGAGGGGAATGTAGACTTCATCTTCGGGCCGGACCGGTGCTGGTTTGAGCGGTGCGAGCTGCATGCTGCAGGGGAGGACCCCGTACGTAACGGCTGGTACACCGCCGCCAACACCCCGGAAGGCCAGGAATACGGCATGGTGTTCCAGTACTGCCATCTGACGGGGGATTGCCCGGAGGCTACGATGTATCTGGGCAGGCCGTGGCGGGAGTATGCCCGCACACTGTTCCTTTTTTGTGAGATGGACGCCTGCGTGAATTCCTTGGGGTTTGCCGATTGGGAGAACCCCTTCCGCCCAGTGACGGAGCGATACGGCGAATACGGGACCACCGGCAGCCGGGCCGATCTTTCTATGAGGCATCCGAACGCAAAGAAATTGACCAGCATCCAGGCCGAAGCCGTTACGCTGGTCAAAGTGCTTGGAGGGTTTGATGGTTGGGAGCCCAGGCGCCAGGATTGATCAGCGGCGTTTGCGCTGGTCCGCAAGCCGGATGCCCGCGGCGATCCATTCCGGCGCGTAGGAGGAATAGCAGCCCTTGGGCACAGGCCGGTTATCCAGCCGCCCCAGCTTTTCGCCAATAGCAACGCACCGGTCCGTGTATTCCCGCATGCGGATGCCAATCTCGCACAGGCACCGGTTCATGACCCACTGCTTGGGCTCCGGGGCGTCCTTCGTTTCCTTCTCGATCCAGGCAAGAAGGTTGTCGATGGTAAACGGCAGCTTCTTTTTTTGCATCATCTGATTAATGAGCAGGTTCCAGCCGACCCGGCCCAGGATGGGATGGGAAGAGTTCA
>JAEWAH010000324.1 GCA_023391725.1 Bacillota bacterium
CCTTCCTCCAGGATGAACCCGGCGGAAAGGTATTTCGGCTTTGCACCACGCATGAGCAGATCGTTCACCGTGCCGCAAACTGCAAGCTTTCCGATATCCCCCCCGGGGAAAAACAGCGGGGAGACCACAAAGGAATCGGTGGTGAAGGCGATTTTGCCCGCGGGCACAGATAGCACCGCCGCGTCTTCCATGCGGTCCAATATTTCATTGGAGAAATGCTTCTCGAATATGGCGTGGATCAAGTCATTCATCATTTTCCCGCCGCTGCCGTGGGCTGAGGTAATCTTCATAGACGTTCTCCTTCTGATGGATAGAGGATTTCGCGCCTTCGGACGCGACAAAAGGGCTTTCCGATCGCCCTTTGGAAACCTTCGGACGCCGCTAATGAGGGTAGATATTTTCGACCAAAGGCTTTCCCCGTCTTGCCTTCCCCTTTAGGGGAAGGTGGCGCGCCAGCGCCGGATGAGGTGTCGCCGTCATTATTCCATGTACTACTTACGGTTCGCGTGCCAGATGCCGCACGTCCCCTCGGCCGAAACCATGCACGGCCCCAGGGGATTATCAGGCGTGCAAGCCTTGCCGAAGAAGCCGCAGTCCGAAGGCCTGGCCCGGCCGGTGATGACCCTGCCGCACAAACAGCCTTTCGTATCCTCCGCACCTCCATCAAAAGGACCCGCATCAAACTCCGCGAATTCGGGCTTTAAACAATAGCTGGAGCCATTGATCTCTCCCAGCCCGCGCCAGACGGACGATCTTCTTTCAAAATACTTGTCAATCAAGGCAAGGGCGGCAGTATTCCCCTCCCTTGTCACCGCGCTGGGATACAGGTTGTGCACTGCGCTGCTGCCGGATTTAACCTGATTTATCAGGTCATAGATGGCGGCCACGATATGCTCGAACCCAAACCCGCCCACGGTCATGGGAATGTGATACTTTTCACAAAGAGGCTCGTATCCGCCGTAGCCCAGAATGGTACTCGCGTGCCCCGGGCCAAGGAACCCGTCGATTTGCGGGTTGTTGTCGCAGATCCAGTACAGTGCGGGCATCAGCGCCTTGATGGAGGTGAGCAAACGGATGTTTTTTACATTTTCTTCCACCGTCCGTTCCAACAAAAGCGCGTACAGAGGCAGCGTTGTCTCAAACCCCACCGCCGCCACATAGAACATCCGCTCCGGTTCTTTTTGCGCCCAGCTTAACGCCTCCATAGGGGAATACATGATTTGAACGCTTCCCCCGGCGGCCTTGGCCTTTGAAAGCGATGTCTTGCTCCCAGGCACGCGGATCATATCCCCAAAGCTTAGCAGCGTACTGTTTTTTTGCATGGCGAATTCCGCAGCCCGGTCAATATATCCCGCGGGCGTCACGCACACAGGGCAGCCCGGCCCGGAGATCATGACGATGTTTTCCGGGAAGATATCCGGGACCCCGTAGTGGAAGATGTTATGGGTATGGGTGCCGCAGACCTCCATCATCCGAATGGGCGGCCCATCGTAATTCCTGATTTCTTCTATATATTGCTCGATCTTACCCATTGTAGCTCTCCACCAGGTCAAGAAGTTCCTGGATCTCCTCCGCCTCGCTTTGGGGCACCACCGATATGGCGCAGCCGGCGTGGATCAAAAGATAATCCCCGACTTTAGCCTCAACAATCCCCAATTCCACCGGCAGGATGTTCCCCCGGACGTCCACCTTGCCGCGGGTGCCCGCTATCTCAATCAGCTTTCCCGGAACTGCGATGCACATGGCTATTTTGCCTCCTTTTTGCCCATCAAACAAAGGGCGTGATACGTTTGCCCCAGGGAGATGCAGCCATCCCCCGGCGGCAGTTGACGATTCCTGTATACTGCAAAACCAGCCTGATAAAGAAGAGGCAGCACTTCCGTGACCAGGATGCGGTTTAGGAATGTGCCCCCGCTCAGGGCGATCTCATGCAGTCCGAACTTTTCTCCAAGCCGCTTGCATATATCCAAAGTCATTTGGATGATGGTGCGGTGGAAGCGCAGCGCCAGATAATCGGGGTCTTCGCTCTTTTCACGGCGTTGATATAGCTCCCGGATGCACGGGGCCATGTCGGCAATGAACTGCCCATCTTCTTCGGTAATCTCATAGGAAAAAGGTCCCGCCCCTTCCCCGCCCTGCGCGAGGCAGCGGGCTGCGGCGTTTTCAAGCTCGATGGCGCACTGCCCGCCATAGTGGGATTCGTGGCAGACGTCCAGGATGGAGCTCACCGCGTCGAACAAGCGGCCCATACTGGAGGAGCGGATGGTGTTCACGTTGTTTTTCCAGGCCGCTTGCAATAGCGCTTCCCGGCTGCCGGATGGCGCATCGGGAAAGATCCCCGCGTCATAGAGCATGCACGCCGCGCTTTTGAAACCCTGCCGCACGGATTCGTCCGAGCCCAGCAGCTTTACGGCCTTCAAGTGCCCGGCCCTTAAAAAGCCTTCCGGGGAAGCAACAAGAAATTCCCCGCCCCATATGGTTCCATCCTCACCATAGCCCGTGCCGTCAAAGGCCACGCCGATCAGGCGGCTTGTAAGGCTATGCTCCGCCATCACCGAGGCGATATGAGCAAAGTGGTGCTGCACCTTGATAACAGGCAGCCCAAGTTCCTGCGCGTACCTGGTGGATTCATAGCCCGGGTGCAGGTCGCAGGCGGCCAATTTTGGCAAAATCTTCAGCGTTTTTTGCATATCGGCGGCAGTTTCCCGGAAAAAGTCCACCGCTTCCATATTGTCCAGATCGCCGGTCTCGGTGGAAGGATAAATGTACCCGGCCGTATGGACGCAGACTGTGTTCTTTTCCTGGGGGCCCAGGGCGATCATATCCGGCGCGTCATCCCCGAAACCGGAGAAGGGGAAGGGTACATAGCCCCTGGCCCGGCGGATGAGCTGCGTTTCTCCGGCCACCACTGCGGCCACGGAATCGTCCAGCC
>JAEWAH010000333.1 GCA_023391725.1 Bacillota bacterium
TAACGATGGGCACTGCCACCTTCAGTTCCCTTTCCGGGTACTTGACCGCCACATATTCCCGCTGGGGAAGGCCCAGCAGCCCGGCGGCCTTTTCCAGCACCTCCAGCATGTTATCGTAGGGATTGTAGTTCGCGCTCATTGCGAATCTCCTTCCTGCGAAAAAGCCGCATTACTATTCTCAATATCAAAATCAGCCCGTATTTGTAACCTTATATTAGCACTTGAAGAACACGCCGTCTATAGCCGGACGGCCCTCGCGGCATGTATACATTGTCCGCAACCTCAAGCGTTCGCAATCAGCGTAATAAAGGGATGCGGGGAAGGGCCTTTCTCAAAAAGCCCTTCCCCGCATAAGTCCCTCCTGTGTCATCCTTCCATCGCGGCCTGGTAGAGCCGGGCGTAAGCGCCGCCTTTTTGAAGCAAGGCTCTGTGCGTGCCTTCCTCGGCCACGCGGCGGTCCTCCATAACGATAATGCGCCTGGCATTGCGTATGGTGGACAAGCGGTGGGCAATGATGAAGGTGGTGCGCTTTGCCATCAGCCTTTCCAGGGATTCCTGCACCAGCCGCTCGCTTTCGTTGTCCAGGGCGCTGGTGGCCTCGTCCAGGATCACTATGGGCGGGTTCTTCAAAAAGACGCGGGCAATGCTGATGCGCTGGCGCTGGCCGCCGGAAAGCTTGACGCCCCGGCTGCCGATATCCGTATCATAGCCATTGGGCAGCCTTTCGATAAAGTCATGGGCGTTGGCCTGCCTGGCGGCTTCCATCACCTCCGCGAGGGTGGCATCCGGCCGACCGTAACGGATATTTTCCAGCACGGAACCAGCAAACAAGTATACATCCTGCTGCACGACGCCAATGCTTTTGCGCAGATCCTTCAATAGGATATCGCGCACATCCACCCCATCCAGGAGAATTCTGCCCTCCGTTACATCATAAAACCTGGGAATCAGGGAGCAAAGAGTCGTCTTGCCTACGCCGGAGGAGCCCACCACCGCTATGGATTCTCCTGCAGAAACGTCCAGCGAAAAATCCTCCAATACCGGTTCCTGGTCTTTCTTGTAATGAAAAGTCACGTTGTCAAAGGTGATCTGCCCCGCAACGTGATGAAGGGATATGGCATCCTCCCGGTCGCGGATATCGGGCTGGGTCTCCATCATTTCCATGAACCGCGCAAAGCCCGTGCTCCCCTCCTGATATAGGCGGATGAAGTTCAAAATGGTGTTGATCGGCTCGTTCAGGCTGGAGACGTACATCATAAATGCCAAAAGGTCCGCCAGGTCCATGGCGCCTTTAAGGATGGAAACGCCTCCGAATACCAGAATTACCAGCGTGAACAGCTTGGGGAAGGCTTCCATCACCTCGTAGAAATAGGCTTCGTTGTGGTATACATCCTTGCGGCTGGCTAAAAACCGTCCGTTTTCCACGGCGAATTTATCTTCCTCGGCCTTTTCACCGGCAAAGGATTGCACCACACGGATACCCGACAGCGAATCCTCCGCCTGGGCGTTGACATCGGCAATCCGCTCGCGGCTGCGCTTGTAGGCGGCCTTCATCTTTTTGTTGAAGTACAGGGCGTACAGGAGCATGAGAGGGAAGAGGGAAAAGGCCGCGAAAGTCAGCGTCACGTTGATATTGATCAGCACAATAAAAGCGCCGGCGAACTTGATGATGAACATCACCACATCCTCCGGGCCGTGGTGAAAAAGCTCCGTCATGGCCAGCACATCATTGCTGAGCACCGACATCATCCGGCCGATCTTCTGTTCATCATAAAACGAAAAGGATAGCTGTTGATACCTTGCAAACAGCTCGGCCCGCATCCGTGTTTCCATTTTCGCGCCCATGATATGGCCTTGGGAAGTGTAAATCATGTTGCAGCCGATTTGCAGAAGGATCAGCGCCAGCATTCCGCAGCCGGCCGCCAGAATTTGGGACATGGCGGCGTCGTTTGCCTGCGTCAGCACCTGCTTGGTCATATACCGGGAAAGGATGGGCAGCAGCAGCGTGATCCCGGCGGATACAAGCGCGCAGCCCATATCCAGGGAGAAGATTTTTACGTGGGGCCGGTAATACGAAAGAAATCTTTTTAAGCGAGCGTTCATGCATTCTCCTCTTTCTTTTTCGCACGAATATAAGCATGCAAAAAAGCACCTCTGCAAAATCAGAAGTGCTTTAACACAGAAGGCGAATACACGCCCGCGTAAAGCTAGATTGCCCGTAGGATCGGGCAATACGACTTCCGATTCTGCATGATGCTTGATCTGGCTGTCATACTGCCACCTCCTTCGTTTGATAGACTTACTATAACCCATACCTGCCGCCGCTGTCAAGCAGGATTTTCCCTCCCCGTGGGCCTGTAAACCAATGGTTTACACGGGTGTATATCAGCTCAGCCGTATACTGCGTTCATGGCCATGAACCCACTTTACCGCATCAACTCAAACCAGAACGTGCTTCCTTCATGAAGACGGCTTTGCACCCCATACTTTGCTTTGTGCATTTCAAGGATACCCTTTACAATAGAGAGCCCCAAACCCGTACCGGCCTTATCGCGCTTATGATCCTTGGCCTTATAATATCGCTCCCAGATTAGCGGCAGTTCCTCTTGGGCTATGCCCTGGCCATGATCGCTGATTTCAACTCGAACAGTATCCGTAAGCCCTTTCACACGCACATAGACCGTCTTGTCAGTACCAATGTAGTTCATCGCATTGCCAATCAGGTTGTACAATACCTGGTCAAGGCGCAGACTGTCAGCCCGGGCCATCTGGTCTGGTTCAATGTCTGTGTGAAACGCGTATCCCTCGTTTGAAAAGAGCGGTGCAAATCTTGAGATAATGCGTTCCACAGCCTCGCTCACATTCAATTCTTCCAGCACAACTGATGCGCTCCCGGATTGCACAACGCTTAATGATAGGATGTCGCTTACAAGCCTTGAAAGCCGTTCGGCCTCGCTTGTGATAACATCAAGATGCTTTTCGCGTTTTGCCTTGTTGTCCCCGCTGATGTCCCGTATCAGTTCTGCATACGCTTTGATCATCGTAATAGGTGTTTTTAGATCATGGGATACATTTGCGATCAGTTCGCGCCGCAACCCCTCCACTTTGCCAAGTTCATGGCTGGCATAGGCGAGGGTGTCTGACAATTCATCTAGCTCGGTGCAGAATCCCTTGTCGAATGATTCGGGAAATTGGCCGTGCGCCAATTCGCCGGCTTCCCGTGTGATGGCCGCAACAGGCCGTGTAAACTTTCGTGCAATAAAAAACGCGATAACCAAGCCCATAATGAGAGCACCAATACTGACATAAAGGAGCTGACGCCGCAGGATCTCAATGGTTACGCTCAGCGGGTCAAGAGGTGTGGAAATGTACAACACCTCATTGGTAAGCAGCGCGCCAAGAACCAGCGTCTTAGCACCTGAGGAACCTGATTCCATTAAGTAGCGCACGCGTCCATTCGCACTTTTTTGCAGCCTTGAGAGGAAATCAGGATAGTCGGAAGGCAGGCCCCGCATCATACCGGCCATACCTGTGCGCCCGCCCATACCACCCATGCCACCCATTTTCCTTGCGCTCATATGTTCATCAGTCGAATAGATGATGCCGCCATTTTTGTCTATCACATATACCAGGATGTTATTATCGTATGCAGCCTGATCAAGCTTGTCTTCAAAGTCCGGATCCTGATGCTCCGATACTAATTCGGCTGCCACCTTTTCAAGTTCGCGGGTCATCATGCCTTCATATAAGCTTTGCAGGAACACAGTCTGCAGCAGCCACAAAAGGCACAGGATAATTGCCGCAAACAACGTGAAGTATGAAAATAGTTTGATGCCAATCGAATGCTTGTCAAGCTTCAAACTTGTATCCCACCCCTCGGAGCGTGATAATATAATCGCGGTATGTACCCAGACTGTTGCGCAGCAGCTTCACCTGCGCATCCACGGTCCGGTCATCGCCGTAGTAATCGTAACCCCAGACCGCGGAGAGAATCTGTTCGCGAGTCAGCGCTATGCCTTTGTTCTTTGCGAAATACGCAAGCAGTTCGTATCCCTTGGGTGTAAGATCAGCTTCCTGTCCATCCACTGTCACGCTGTGCCCAAGCGTATCGATATGCAGGCCGCCAAAGGCAATCAAGCCCGGGCTTCCTTCCTTTTTCAAAGAACCTTCCGCTGCCTGATGCCGCTTTACAATCACATTCACGCGTGCCATCAGTTCCTTGGGTGAGAAGGGTTTCACAACATAATCATCCACACCCATCTCGAAGCCGAAGAGCTTGTCATATTCTTCGCCGCGTGCGCTCAGCATCAGTATGGGGATATCTTTTACTTTTCTAATTTGCTTCGATGCCGAAAACCCGTCCAGTCTGGGCATCATCGCATCCATAATGACGATGTCATAGTCATGTGCGCGGCACATTTCCACCGCTTCCATGCCATCCCGTGCCTCATCCGCCTCAAACCCTTCAAATTCCACATATTCGCGTATGACATCACGGATCCCGGTCTCATCGTCCACGATCAAAACTTTCATGCATTTTGCCTCCCATGGCATGGGATTTTAAGGAAATTATAGCATAGGCTGAAATTTGGGACAATGAAGCCGGCAATAAATACAGGGCGGGAATGACCCGCCCTTTACTTGAGAACAGATTGATCTCAGTTCCTGTTGCACATCCTGCCCTGCACGTAGTTGGTATTGTCATTAGAATAACCATTCTGGCACTGGCCATTGCCCATCATTCCCAAACCGAACCCGCCGCTGCCCACAAAGGCGATACCAGCACTGCGCAGGGAGTTGTTCAGCGTTTTACGCGCTTGCCCAAGTGTGGCAATAGCCGTCTGGATAGCAGAGTTTGAGTTCGCATTCTGGGCGATTTTCGTCCACAGATCGCTCTGTCCCTGTGCACTTAACGCATCCGCCTGATCTTGGGTTAACTGGCCTGCATCAGCGAGTGCCTGCATGGCCGCCTTGCGATCGTCACCAGTCTTCGCATTCGCCTCATAAAACGCTTTGTATTGATTGGCAGTCCAGCTTGCCTGATTGAGATCGGCAAGGGACTTGAGCGCGGTGCGCTGCGTACTATAGGCATCCACATCAGCCTGCGAAAAAACATTGGCAGTCACAAGATCAGAAAGCACGGCATCCTCTACCTGTTCATACAATGTCACCGCGCTATCATAGGCGGCCTTCTGTTCTTCGGTAAGTAAGGTAGTATCAACGCCGGAATAGCCAAAGGCGCAATTTCCCGCGAAGTTATTCCCCATACCATAACCGCCCATGCCAAAGCTGCCGCCACGGTTGTTCATTCGTCCGCGTCCCATCATGCCTGACGAAAGTATAGACGAGGCGGTTGTCTGGCCTGCAGCTTCCGCCAGAACTACGAACGGAATGGATACTGCCAGCACCAATGCGATCAGTGCAACTCGCCTTTTCATTCCCCGGTTTACGAAATCCTTCAAAGTTTTCATCTCCCATCCATTTTTCCACTCATTCTGTGGATAGGCTAAATATAGCGCCGAAATAAGATAGGAGTATGAAAGCCTCTGGCAAATTGTATGAAATCGCTTTTCACAATTCATCTTTTTGCTGCTGCTTTTCAAGGAGATACTGCCAAAGAACTGCGGCATGGTTGAGCGTCTCGCTCTTGGCACTATAGACAAGTGTCAAATTACCAGCCCTCGCGATTTCAAGCAAATGCAGGACAGCCAGCTGCTTTGCAGGCACTAAATCAAGCTCGGCGCGATAAAGCTGAGAAAACTCAAGAAAGTTCTCGGCTTTATGCCCGAACCAGGCCCGAAGCGAAGGACTCGGCGCAACGTCTTTCAGCCATTCGTCAAGCTGTGCCTTTTGCTTGGAAACGCCTCTTGGCCATAAGCGATCGACCAGCACCCGCGTTCCATCCGCTTCGCCCTCAGGCTCATAAATGCGCTTGATTTCGATGCTCATTTGGCACACCTCCCATCCGGCAGCGGAATCGCTCCGCTATATAGATGTACCCTGATTGCGCCCACGTAAATCCGTTGACAAAAAGATGAGATTTGCGTTCGGAAATAAGCGGTTCCGTACGGCTGGCAAGGCAGAGGGTGCGTGGTTGACTGGATATAGCGGCTATACTGAAGCCAAATGAAAGGGCTCCGGTTCGTTTGAGCATGCTCTTTGGCATCAGGTACTATGATCTTTTCAAGTATTTTTCCTCAAGCCTATGAAGGGTCTCGTGCAGTTTTTCATGGGTTCCCTTTCCCATGACTTCTTCCTCGAACCCCTCAAACTGGTCAAGCAGCTGCTTTTGCACATCCCACGGCAGCTTCTTATCGCCCGCCGGAAACAGCACCGAATTTTCTTTGTCGATGTGAGCGCGCATCAATTGAATGTAGCCGGCCGCAGCCTCCGCGAACCTATCGGCCTGCAGCGTACCCATATCGGTGGATGCCACCATTTCAGCAATATACTGCCTGCCTTGGTTGTGTTCAAGAAGCATTTGACCGATGGGCCCCCTGGGTATGCTAGCCCTTTCCATGGCGGGAAACATGAGGCCTTCTTCTTTCCCATGGTGGCATTTGTCGGCGAACAGTCGAAAGAAATTGACCATTTCTGCAGCATCCTTGGCATCTATCGTGCCTTCCTGCCCGATCACGTCGGTCATCTTCTCCAAGATGTCCAAGCCAAACAAGACGCCCTCGTGCTCTTTTTTCAGGTCCTCGCTTGCATACTTCATGCGATGATCCTCCCTATCAACGAATTTTTGCTTTCATCGTATACTTCTTTTCTTTCTATATGGTGCAAGGCTTGTTTTTCTGCGCGGGCTTTGACTCGGGGAACGCATCCCGTATCGGTTCGCGCCATCCAGGATGTTTTCTTTTAATGGATATCAGCAAGCAATATATTGTTCTCCAGATGCACATGCTGATGAAGGTCATCCTCCAATCCTTCCAGCAAAGAAAACAGTTTATGGTATGTCGGGCAAGCGTCATGAGGAAGCGCATAATCATTCGAAATGCGGCGAAGTTCCTCCAACGCTTTCCCGGCTTCTTCGTGTTCCTTCTTGATCTGGCGGGCCAGATCCCGGATCACGGCGGCAAGGGGCCCATTGATCGCCGGAAACAGCATTGTCTCCTCCTTGATCAGATGCTGTTCCAAGTCCCCTTTTAACTTATTGAATACCGTGAACAAATCAAACAATTCCGGATGGTTTTTGCCATGCGCCTTGAGAACCACCATGAATATATCGCCAATCTGCGGCAATGCTTCCCGCAGATAAGAATGGTGTTTTGTTTCGATGTAGTTAGACAATTCCTCCCGGCCAAGCGTTCGCAAATCACGCATGCCACTTACACGCTGAGCTTTTTCATATTCCATGTCCAACTGTTCCTCGATCTGGGACTTGTTCACTTTTCGTTCGTCCATAACGCCGGACAGCAATCTTTGCCCGCCGCAGCAATAGTCTATTCCGTTCGCTTTAAATACTCCCGCTGCCGCCGGCAGTCCCGCGACGATACTGCCTACTGTTTTATCTCCCCAATGATGATTCATTTCTTTACACCTCCAAAGCGATCTTGCGGTATGAGTATAATAGTCTGTGAAGTTTCTGTGATTCAGATCAAAGTATGGATTTTTCGTCCGGGCTTCTGCAAACGCTTAATCCTTGGGCGCAGGCGCTTTTATCACGATCAGTTCCAGCACTTCATCATCCAGGTTTTTAGCATTCATCTTCGTCTTGAACGGGATTTTTAACACCGTTCCAGCCGGATAAACGTGTACCTCCTGATCATCCAAGCCGATTGAGAGTCTTCCGCGAACTACAGTCATATACACATTGGAGTTTGAGAAGTGTATCGGCAATCCTTCGCCGTTAGGAAATATCATCTGGATATAATGGAGGTTCTCGTCGAGGATCACTCTCTTGATTGATTTCTCGTTCGTTGCAGCCAGCTCATTGACATTCTCAATCATACTTGTTGCCTCCTTGTTTGTTCAATCACGAGGTTTTTCACCGTTTGACCGTTTACATGGAAAGTTTATCATAAGGAAGGCCTTTCATCTGTTGTAATTGCAACGCAGATCAATTTTCTTAAAACTGCGTTGCGTCCTATCAGGACTAGGGCCATATGACCTAAACGTTCTGGAAGCTGGGTTATTGATGATTGCATCATGTCTTTAGGCGACCCGCAGAAGGCGCTGGCGCAGTTGGAAGCGCGCTTTTGCTTCCGGCCAAGTAAAGCCTTGCCCTGCGAATGCATAACAGCACAAAAGACACCACCGCTTTGGTGGTGTCTCATACTATCAACAAAAGCCTTGCACAAGGGCCATCCCTAGTATCTAAGCCCTCTCCGTTGTTAATCAAGCGGATCTATTCAACAAACAACCCTAATTTCAGGCTGTTTATCCCGTTCTCCAGATAGGCTTTCAGGCATGTAAGCATAAAAACCCAACCTTCCTTATTGCCACAGCAAATCCGTCAGCCCCTTTCAGAGCTTGTACCAAGCCATATCATGGGTAAACGGCTGAGAAAGAAAAATGCCCACCGCATGGTGAGCATTTTTCCGTAACCATATCCCTTTTTATGGCGTTCCCGGCGGGATTCGAACCCACGGCCTTCCGCTTAGGAGGCGGACGCTCTATCCTGCTGAGCTACGAGAACACGATGGCGCATCATATTGTAGCACAGGCGTGCCAAATTGACAAGGATATAGCGCGTCATGCGCCAAATCTTGCGGGTCACGCCAGGGTCAAAGCATCCAAATCCCATTTTCCCCCGCCGCTCTGTTTCCATACCCCAACACGGCATATGCAAGGCACTTTTGTCCCCCGTACCCCATCACGACATATCCAGACATTTTTATCCCTATCACCCCGCCCTCAATTCTTCACAAAAACTATCGAATTTTGTCTTTTTCCTTTAAAAACCATGTGTTATTATTGTAACAGCCCCCGGCGGGCGTCAATCTCCCGTCCAGGAAAGCGGGATGGTGCATTCGTTATAGGAGGGTTCCACAAATGAAGAGGTTGTGCGCGCTGCTTGTGTCCCTGATGCTACTTTTTTCCCTGGCCGCCACAGCGCAGGCCCAGGCCGCTCCCGTGAACGTCACTCTGGTGCTGGCAGGGGGCCTCGGCGACAAGTCCCTTTGTGATTCCGCCTACGAAGGCCTGCAAATGCTGGTGAATGAATTCCAGGTGAACGCCAAGGTGATCGAGTGCAAGCAGGACGCCTCCCAGTTTGCCCCGCAGCTTGCCGCCGCCGCGCAGGAAAGCAATTATGTGGTGGCCGTGGGCAAGGAATTCTTGGATAGCATAAGGGACGCCGCCACCGCCACGCCCAACGTAAAGTTCATTTATGCGGATCAGGCTTTGGAAGGCATCCCGAACCTTCTGAGCATCAATTATGCCACCAACGAAGGCTCCTTTCTGGCGGGCTATATGGCCGCCAAGCTGTCCAAAAGCCATAAGGTTGGCGCCGTGGGCGACATGAACGACCCCGCCACCAACGATTTTCTGGCGGGATACCGCCAGGGCGCCCGGTACGCCGTGTCCTCCATCAGCGTGGAATCCGCTTACACCGGGGATTACGAAAACTCCGAAACAGGCAAGGAATGCGCTTTGACTTTGATCGGACGGGGCTGTGACGTGATCTTCGCCGTGACCGGTAAGTCTGGCGACGGCGTGATCGAAGCCGCGGCCAAAAAGGGCAAGTATGTCATCGCGGTGGATGCCGACCAGAAGTACATGAATCCAGATGTGGTCATCGCTTCCATGAAAAAGAACGTGGGCCAGTCCATATATACCGCCATCAAGAACGATGTCGCCAGCGGCGTGTGGAGCGGCGGCAGCGTGTGGCTGGCGGATATGGCCGGCGGCTTTGTGGATATCGGCTACGGCGCGCCCGAAATGACCCAGCAGATCTCCGATGATCTCAAGGCTCAGGTGGAAAACATTAAGCAGACGATCATCAAAAAACAGATTGTGGTGGATACCTCTCTTGTTAAAGGGGGGAAGCACAAAGCGCCGGAGGGAGCTAAAGGGAGAGGGAACGCACAGGGCCAAAAGAATTCCAATGGCAAGGGGAAAGGGCTGAGCCGGTGGGATTCCGATGGCAATGGGAACTGGAAGAGCCAGAAGGATTCCAACGGCAAGGGAACCATGCAGCGCCTGAGTAGTTCCAATGGGAAGGGGACCATAGAGCGAGACTGAGGAGTTGCCAAAGGGCTTCTTAACACCATTCCTTTCGCATCGTACTGCGCTTGCTCACCCTCCCAGCTTCCGTATAGCCAATTGACCTGTGCGTGGCCCTGCGAACCCTCAAGCGCCGGAGGAATACATCCCTTTGCAACCCCAATGCTGAGATAAAAGATAACCTGCCCCTTCCCATCATCCAGATGGCAAGGGGCAGGCTTTTTCGAAAAAAGGCTCAATTTCCCTCCAGAGGGCGAAGCCTTACGCCGTGGAGCGCAGCGGAACTGCGGAACACCGGCCTAGCCCGGTGGCGGATGAAGCGAAGCGTAGGAAGCTTGCAAAACGAGCGATGCTAGCAAAGGCTCCTTTTGAAAGGAGCTATCGAACGAAGTGAGACTGAGGATTGTTTAACGCAGCAGCAGTGTAGGGCGAGCGCAGCGGGCCTTACGCAGACGACGGCGAAGCCGGAGGCTGCGGAACACCGGGGATGCACCGAGGGAAGGCCAAGGCCCGACTAGGCCCGAAGAGCTTGTGATACGGGCCGTACCCAGCACGCCGAAGATGGGATGGGCGAAGTGCGGCCACGGTGCGAAAGGACGATTGAGCAAGCCGGGGCGACGATGGCCGGAGTGGTTGATCGTAGGGCGCCGCGTCCCAAACACCCTCACGCCTGCGCCGCTTCCTCTATTTTCCCTCTCCTCAAATATGGCAGCAGCGAATGCACCGTCACCGCGGCGACCACCAGCGCAAGCCCCAGGATCCCATTAAGGCCCGGCGCCTCACCCTTCACCAAGAACACCCACACCGGGCTCATAATGGGCTCCATCGTAAGGATGATGGAGGCCGCCGTGGGCTCGGTCTTTTTCACACCCCGGGCAAAGATGATGTTCCCCAGGCTGTATTGGAACAGACCCAAAAACAGCATCGCGCCCACGCTGACAGGCGTGATCACCATAGAGTGGTCGGTGAGCAAAAAGGGTAGGGCGCACAAGAAAGTCATCCCGCTGCCGATGATCTGCCCATCCTCGGGCACGGTTCCCTCCCGCCGGTTTAATACGATCATGGCCGCAAAGGTGAATCCCGAGATCAGCGCCAGGATGTTTCCCAGGACGCCATCACTGCTCAACTGATCCGAAAAAGCCAGCACACAGCCCAAGCAGACAGTCATCGTCAAGAGCACATCCCAGGCCGTGGGCCGCCTTTTTTCCACCAGTACGGTGTACAAAAGGACAAGGATGGGGGCGATATATTGCAAGACGATGGCGTTGGCGGCGGTGGTCAGCTTGTTGGACATCATAAACAAGGTGCCGGTCAAGAACATTGCCGCCCCCGCCAGGATGTTCTGTTTTGAAAAGCGCACAGGCGCATACCCCCGGCCGGTCTTGCGCCTATAAAAACGCATGGAAAACAGCACCGATGCGCAAATGATCCCCCTGATGCACGCGATGGAGAAGCTGCTCCAGGGAATCAGCTTTACGCATATCCCCGCCGTGCTCCATAGCAGCGCAGCGGATAGAATTTGAAAGTTGCCAAGCAAAGAGGGTTGCTTTTTCATACCGTTCCCCGATTCCTTCCATGCTCCGGATACTGTTTGACATCATATCAGATGCCGGATGCTTTCGCAAGGTGAATCCAAGCCCTTATGCCCACATCCCCCCCTTGACACCCCGACCCTCGCTGGTGTATCAATAAATAAGCAGTAAAATGGAGGTGCATATAAATGGAAAGGTTCGCATGGAAAGCGGTGGTCCTTAAGGGAATGCTGGAGGAATACAAGCGCCGTCACGCGGAAATTTGGCCCGAGATGACCGCGCTTTTAAACGAAGCGGGCATTCATAACTACACCATCTGGAACGTGGGTGAGGAGCTTTTTGGCTATTACGAGTGCGAAAGCGTCGAGTGGGCCGCCAAGGTCCAGAACGAAAGCCCGGTGGTCAGGCGCTGGAACGAGTCCATGGCCCCCCTAATGCGCATGGTATCCGACGGCCGCAAGGGCGAAGGCGGCATGGTCCAGGTGTTTTATCATCCGTAAGGAGCAGGGGAGCAAGGCGGCGCGTCGAGGTGCATAATGCCCCCGGTTCAACCACCCCGGCGCTGCGCGCCACCCGCCCGAAGGGTGAGCGCAGCAAACCTGGAGCAGTGGAGCGTAGCGGAACTGCGGAACACCGGGCAAGTGAAGCGCGGCACGGTGCGAAGGCTCCTCTAAAGAGGGGAATGGAACGGCGCCGCCCAGGTAATTCCCCTTAAGAGGAGGGGTGGCGCGTAGCGCGGGGGTGGTTGATGTGATGCATAACATATCACGCTAGAAGGATTGGCGTTCGACCAAGCAGCTCCCCGTTCTTTTTCCTCCCCTCCCGCATAGGATGTATCAGGGATATGTTAGCTGTTGCTAACCTCCCGAAACCCTCCAACTCGCCTTGCATTGCCCCCATATAAACAAAAAAGCGCAAAATCTCACAAGACACTTGACAAGGCGAGTTAGCGGTAGTAAACTTATCCTGCGCTAGTTAGTTAGCTGATGCTAACATCCTGCGCAAGGCCTTTCCGGGAGAGAGTCCCGCCTGGCCCCTTGACCCCACCCACTAAAGTCGGGAGGTTGATTCCAATGCCCCTCAGCATGGCCAATATGGGCGCCGCCTTCTCCGTCAGCCAAATCCATGGCAAGGATGAGACCCGCCGTTTTCTGGAAAACCTGGGCTTTGTGTCCGGCGCCATGGTCACGGTAATCACCGAGACGCAGGGCAACCTTATCGTCAGCGTGAAGGATACCCGGGTGGCCATCAGCAAGGCCATGGCCAGCAAGATCCACGTGGCCTAATCCATCATACAAGGAGGGAGGGGATTCCAATGGAGCAGTCACCCCGTACTCTCAAAGAAGCGAAGATCGGCGAAACTGTCACCGTGCAAAAGCTCACCGGCGAGGGCGCCCTAAAGCGACGCATCATGGACATGGGCATCACCAAAGGCACCGAACTCACCATCCGCAAAGTCGCGCCCCTGGGCGATCCCATTGAAGTGAATTTGCGGGGATACGAGCTTTCCATCCGCAAGTCCGAAGCGGAAAATATCGTACTTCTCTAAGGAAAGCTCTTTTTTCGGCCCATGTGTTAGCGAGGACTAACTCCTCAAGAGAAAGGACGGGATTCCATTGGCGGACGTGAAAATCGCCCTGGCCGGCAACCCCAACTGCGGCAAAACCACCATGTTCAACGATCTCACCGGCTCCAGCCAATACGTTGGCAACTGGCCAGGGGTTACCGTTGAAAAAAAGGAAGGCCGCTTAAAGGGCCGCCGTGACGTTATCATCCAGGACCTGCCCGGGATCTACTCCCTTTCGCCCTACACCCTGGAGGAAGTCGTCACTCGCAACTATATATTGGACGAAAGGCCGGACGCCATACTAAATCTGGTAGATGGCAGCAACCTGGAGCGAAACCTCTACCTCACCACACAGCTGATGGAAACGGGCACGCCCATCGTCCTGGCCATCAACATGATGGACCTGGTGGAAAAGCGTGGCGACAAGATTGATACCGCCAGGCTTTCCCAAGAACTTGGCTGCCCCATCGTGGAGACAAGCGCGCTAAAGAGCACCGGCACCCGGGATGCCGCCGAAAAAGCCATCGAAACCGCCCAATCAAATGTCCTTTCCTCCGCCAAGTGCTTCTTCTCCCCCTCCGTAGAAAAGGCGCTGGACGAGATTTCGTCCCTTATCTTAGGCAAAGTCCCCGATTCCCAAACGCGGTTTTATGCCATCAAAGCTTTCGAGCGGGACGAAAAAGCCTTGGCGCGCCTGAGCCTTACCGATAGCGAACAGGAAGCGCTGGAAAACGCGATTACCCGCGTGGAGCAGGAGGAGGATGACGATAGCGAAAGCATCCTCACCAACCAGCGCTACCAATATATTACAGGACTGATGAAGAAGGCCCTCAAAAAGAAGGCCCAAGGCGGCCTCAC
Source organism: Bacillota bacterium (assembly GCA_023391725.1). Lineage (GTDB taxonomy): Bacteria > Bacillota > Clostridia > Christensenellales > Aristaeellaceae > JAEWAH01. The sequence goes on from JAEWAH010000333.1 coordinate 14,128, forward strand.
CGTCAGCGACAGGATCGATAGGGTCGTCACCAACCGTTGGCTAGCCCTGCCCATCTTCGCCGCGGTCATGTGGCTGGTGTACTATATCTCCATCCAGACCGTTGGCACCATGGGTTCCGATTGGGTAAACGATGAGCTTTTCGGCAAGATCATCCCCGACACGGTGGGCGGATTTTTGACCACCGTCGGCACCGCACCGTGGCTTTCCAGCCTCATTCTTGACGGGATTATCGCCGGGGTGGGTGCTGTACTAGGGTTCCTGCCGCAGATGATGGTCTTGTTCCTGTGCCTGGCCTTCCTGGAAGACAGCGGGTACATGGCCCGCATCGCCTTCATCATGGACCGCATCTTCCGCAAGTTCGGCATGTCCGGCAAGTCCTTTATCCCGATCCTCATCGGCACCGGCTGCGGCGTGCCTGGCATCATGGCCAGCCGCACCATCGAAAACGAGAAGGACCGGCGCATGACGGTCATCGTCACCACCTTCATCCCCTGCAGCGCCAAGCTGCCCATCATCGCGCTGATCTCCGGCGCGCTTTTCCCTCAAAGCGCTTGGGTAGGCCCCTCCGCCTACTTCCTGGGGATGATCGCCATCATCGGCTCCGGCATTATGCTTAAAAAGACGAAGCTGTTCGCAGGGGACCCCGCACCCTTTGTGATGGAGCTGCCCGCCTACCACATGCCCCGAGTGAAGGGCCTTGTCATCCACATGTGGGACCGGAGCAAGCACTTCATCCGCAAGGCCGGCACCATCATCTTCCTTTCCAGCGCCATCGTCTGGTTCCTGTCGGGCTTTAACTTCCGCCTTCAGATGGTGGATCAGGCCGATAGCATCCTGGCGGCCCTGGGCGGGATAATCGCCCCCCTGTTCAGCCCTCTTGGCTGGGGTGACTGGAGACCCACCGTCGCCACCCTGGTTGGCCTCACCGCCAAGGAAAACGTGGTGGGCACCCTTGGGATCCTCTACGGCGCTGCAAACGTAGCCGAAAACGGAGCGGAGATCTTGCCGCAGCTGCAGGCCGCCTTCACCCAGGTGACCGCCTACTCCTTCCTGGTCTTCAACCTCCTGTGCGCCCCCTGCTTCGCAGCCATTAGCGCCATCCGCCGGGAAATGGGCACCGCCAGGTGGACGTTTATCGCCATCGGCTATCAAACGCTGCTGGCCTACGTCACCGCCTTTATCATCGCCCAGCTGGGCAGCCTGATCTTCTTAGGCGCAGCCTTTGGCCTCGGCCAAGTAATCGCCATCCTGCTGGTGGGATTGATCCTGTGGCTGCTGCTCCGGCGGGAGTATTCAAAACCCGGCCGCGTCGTTCCTTCCGTGAAGGTGGGGGCGTGAATGTTCAAGGATGTCCGAAGGTGTTCAAGAAGTCGACCTCCGAAGGTTCAGGGCGACCGGAAAGCCCTGGCGCTCCCGCAGGAGCGAAACCCTTATTCGAAAACCAAAAAACCGGTCTCCGAAGGTCCAGCC
>JAEWAH010000308.1 GCA_023391725.1 Bacillota bacterium
AAACAGCCATGATCCCCCAGTACCCGCTTGGCGTGAAAAAGGAGGTGGGCTGACATGGAGGCCCAATTCCTCATCGCGGGATTCGGCGGCCAGGGCATACTGCTCATCGGCCAGCTCATGGCCAAAGCCGCCATGCACGAGGGCAAAAACGTAAGCTGGATGCCCAGCTACGGTCCAGAGATGCGCGGGGGCGAAGCCAACTGCGCGGTGGTCATCAGTGATGAACCCATCGGCAGCCCCCTTGTCACCGAGCCCCCGGTGGCCGTGATCATGAACCTGCCGTCGCTCAAGAAGTTCGAGCCGACCATGGAAAAAGGCGGCATGCTCCTGTATAACACCTCCCTCATCGAGGCGGCCCCGGAACGCAAGGACACGAAGATCGTGCCCATCCCCTGCAACGAGATCGCGGAATCCCTGGGCAACAGCCGCGTAGCAAACATGGTCATGCTGGGCGCCATCATCGAAGCCACTGGCGTCATCACCCCCGATAGTGCCATGGATGCCCTAAAGGACGTCTTCGGCGAGAAAAAAGCCAACCTCCTCCCCCTCAACCGCAGCGCCCTGGAAGCCGGTATGGAAGCGGCCCGCAAGGCGATGTAGGGACGGGGACGGGGGAACGAGAGAACAAGGAACGAATAGTTAAGACATATATGCGGGGAGGGCTTCAAAGAAGCCCTCCCCGCACCCTACCCAGAAAACTTTATTAGGGGAAGGGCGAACTATTCATCCTCTTTCTTTGGATAAACGATGATTTAGCGCTGAGGGTTACGTTGTATCACGCAACTGGTTTTTAGTTGCATAAGATCAGCCAACCAAAAGCCTTCCTTTCCGCCCAGTTTAATATCCTTACAGTCCTCTAAAACACCGCTTACTCAAGAAGGCGCTCCTGTTCACATCCCCTGAAACACCGCTGCGACCTCCGTCCCCTCAAAGATCAATCTCTGCTCCCTTGGCTTGCGCCAGTTCATCAGCGTGACCCTTCCCAGCAGCGGATCGCTCACCAGCACTTGATCGCCCCGCACGCTCAAGGTGCTGGGCAGCCCAAAGGCGTCGCTTTGCCATATTTCCTTTCTTTGTTTGGGCCAGGCCCGGCAAAGCGCCCCGGCGGACCCTGCCAGCACCGTGCCGTCGGGCAGCGCCTTTAGCGCCCCGGGCAGTCCCGGCATCAGCAGTACCTCGTCCATCGCGGCCCTGCCGCCCCCAATGTAGCCCAGCAGCGTATGCACTTCGCCGTCCTCCACAGCGCACAAAACCGCCAGTCCATCCTCAACGAACGCCGCCTGGCATGCGATGCCGGGCACCGGGATGCGCCGAATCAAATTCAGCGATGGCCCGCTATATAGCAGCACCTCTCCCGCCGCGCCTCCGGCCACCACCAGCAGCCGGCCCGTAGCGTTCACCTGCACGCTGCGGGGATACACCCCCGCCTCGTTGCCGTAAAGCAATTCCCCGGTGTCCGCGGCCACGGTGTTCAGGCTGTCCGCCTCGCCGCTTAATACATACAGCCAGTTCCCGTCGGGCGAGGCCTGCAGGCATTCCAGCCCCGGCGGCGCCAGGAATTCCCCTTCCGCGCTCCAGACCCCGCCCATTGGGAGGAACCTTTGCACCGCGCCCCTTGTTTTGCAGGCGCAAAAAAACCGCGACCCCGCCGGACATGGGGCATGGGGCCACAAAAGGGCACAGGGAATTGGACGGAAACCCTCCGGCCCCCACAAAAAAAGACCCTGTTCCCCATCGGCGACCCAAATCGTTGGCTGCATGTGCCGCGCCCCTTCATCCCCGCCCGGGTCTCATACTTGCACTCTATGAAAAAGGGGATGCCCGGGTGCGGGGGAAGAAGATTGGGGACAAGCAGCAGTGGCAAGTCCCTGCCCTGCGGAGGCGTCGGCAGGGCGCGACTCGGTGAGCAGCGTTGGGGCGGTTGATGCGCAGCGCGCCCTACGGCTTTTGCAAAGGCTCCTTTTGAAAGGAGCTGGCGAGCGAAGCGAGGCTGAGGATTGTCGGCGGCACGCCGGGTTCTCGCGCCCCTTCGAAGCCTTTTCAATGCTGCAACAAAACGCGCAGCACCTTCTTACATAATCTGCATGTCGCCAAAACCCCACTCCAATGCAGGAATTTGCCCCTCCCTCGGCGAATACGCCGTTGTTCCTTTCCTTAATATAAACAAAAACGGAGGGCTCTCATGTTCGTATACAAGACCCAGGGCACCTGTTCCAAGCAAATCCAGATGGAGATCCAGGACGGCATTATCACTTCCTGCAAATTTATTGGTGGCTGCTCCGGCAACGCCCAAGGCCTTAGCCGTATGGTCGTCGGCCAAAAAGCCGAGGAAGTAGCCAAGCTCCTTGCAGGCATCCCCTGCCAGGGAAACACTTCCTGCCCCGATCAATTGGCCAAGGCCATCGAAGCATATCTCCAAAAAGCCGCGGACTGACCGCGTCCGCTAGGGCCTCAACTTGAAATTTCATTAGAATGTGTTAAAATGAAAGCGTTATTGAACCTAAAGGAGCAGCTATTTTGACCGATACCGTTATCACAAGATTTGATCAGCTGGACTTAAGCCAAGAAATACTAAAAGCTGTTGACAAGATGGGCTTTTCCGAGGTCACCCCGGTGCAGGGGAAAACCATTCCGCTCATGATGGCCGGGCAGGACATTATCGCCCTGGCTCCCACCGGCACAGGCAAGACAGCGGCATTTGGCATCCCCATGCTGGAATACATGAGCCTCACCGACCAGCGCATCCAGGAAGTGGTGCTCTGCCCCACGCGTGAACTGGCGCTGCAAATAGGCGAGGAGCTTACAAGCCTTGCCGCGTTCATCCCGGAGGCGCGCATTGCCGTCATCTACGGTGGCCAGCCCATCTCCAAGCAGCTAACGCAGCTAAAGCGCAAGCCGCAAATCATCATCGCCACGCCCGGGCGTATCCTGGATCATATGCAGCGCGGCACCATTCGCCTGGATCACGTGCACACCATGGTGCTGGACGAAGCCGACGAGATGCTGAAAATGGGCTTTGTCAAGGACGTGACACGGATCATCGAGGCCGCGCCGCCCAATCGCCAGCTAGTGATGTTCTCTGCCACTACCAACCCCGACGTGATGACCATCGCCTGGAAGTTCCAGCACGACGCGGTGGAGATCACCATCCCCGCCACCAAAGAAAACCGGCCTCAAATCACCCAATACGTCATTTCCAGCACACGCGAAAAGAAGTATGACCATCTTTTGTACCTTCTGGATGCTGACGTCTACCACCGGGTCATGATCTTCTGCAACACCAAGGATATGACCCAGCGCCTGTCCACAAGGCTCCAAAAGGCCGGATACAGCGCCGATTGTATCCATGGCGACGTCAAGCAGAGCCAGCGCAACGCTGTGATGCAGTCCTTCCGAAAAGGCAAGTTTGAGATCCTGGTCGCCACCGACGTGGCCGCCCGGGGCATCGACGTGGACGATGTGGAGGCCGTGATCAATTACGACCTGCCCAACGAAAACGAATATTACCTGCACCGCATCGGCCGCACCGGCCGGGCCAAAAAGCACGGCGTGTCCTTCTCCCTGGTGCCCTTCGCCGACAGCGTGCGCATGGATGAGATCCTCCGCTACTTAATCGCCAAGCCCACCCCCCTGCGCTTTGATGAAATGGGTACCCTCGTCACCGAGGAAGGCGAAGCGTTCTTCGATAAGATCTGACCACCAGGGATGCTGTCACTGGACCCTGCCAAAGGGACACAGCCCCTTTGGAAACCCCATGCTTAGGCATGGATATAAGGAAAGCCTGCGATATCCCTTATTGGGAGATAAGCAGGCTTTGTTTTATATAGATTCTCCTTTGAGGAAAGTCTATTTGATTCCCCTCCAGAGGAGGGGTGGCGCGTAGTGCCGGGGTGGTTGATGCTTAGCGACGCTGCCCAAATCGTCTCGTCCCACGGTTCAACAACCCCGTCCGGCTTCCGTCCATCCCTCCTCTGGTGGGAATGGAGACAGCTTTGCCATACATAAAAACCTGCCCCTCACTATCATGATGATGGGAGGGGCAGGCCATATCTTGTCTATTCCCCAGCATGGGGATTCCAAAGGGGTTTGTTCCGCTGGCTCAATCGTCGCACTGTTCACTTCGTTCGCATGGCTCGTCTCGCCAGTCTCCTTCGCCTCGCTTCATCCGCCGCAGGCGGCGCTTCGGCTTCGGAGCCTTTGGCGGGGTCCAGGGCAGAGCCCCTGGTCACAGCGGCCTGATCAAAATCAGCGGCGTCAATTCATCCCCCTGGCCAGAGGGGTTGTCCTTCATGGCTTCCTGCAGCTCTTCGTCACTTAAAGGCATATCCGATGACTTGCCCAGCTGGTCGCGCTGGATATCGTTGGCGTCCATCAGCACCACGGGGATGCCGGTGTCGCGGCTCAGCTTTTCGCACAGCTCGCCGGCGTTGGAGGGATTGATGAGGGCCATCTGCTTGTACAAGTCAAAGCTGGAGCGGAAATAGAACCCGTCGATGCCGCCAACGCCTTTGCCGCAAACCTTATAAAACACGCCATGCACGCCAAAGGGCCGGGTCACGGCGCTCAAAAACGCCGCCAGCAGCACTCTTGGCAGCCCGCAGATATCGATGACCAACTGAAGCTTGTACGGCTCGTGCATACCAACGCCCGTATGGTTGATGCCCGCAAAGCGCCAGAGGAAATTGGCCCAGAAGCCGGGCTTGACCTCATCCTTGGTCTTGACGCTTTCCACGCACATGCACATGACCTTGGCGCCAAAGGACAGCACATCCCCCGGCTGATAAAGGGGCATCACATACTTGCGCACCAGTTCCGCCTGGCTTTCCCCCCGCTGAACAAAATGGGTCTGTATCGCAAAGCGGTCGTATCTGCGCCCGCTCTTGCCCGTAATGGTGCCCCGGTCGAAATAGACGATCCCGTCCTTTTCCCGCCGCTGATTATCCAGGTTGCGGGATGCGATGATGCCCATACGCGCCCTCCCTGCTGCCTTGAAACTTTGGCCCATTGTACAACGGAAAACGCCCATTGTCAATTTTCTGCCAAATGAAAACCTTGACACAGCACTGCTGTGGATGTATTTTGTATTATGGTGCGTTGATTCCGGCCCATTCATTCGGTTTTTTGAAAAAGTCACGGCAACAAAAAAAGAACGAGAATCCCCGTTCTTTTCCTGGTCCGGGACAGCGCGGCCTGGGCGCCTCTGCATCACCCCCGCGCTGCCGTTTGGGTAAGCACCGCCTAATGGAAAGGAGCTGCGGTGCATTCTTTCAGCCAGCGGCCTGTTGAGGCTCTTGTGTACGCGCAAGGAGCTGGCACTGCATCTGATCCAGTTTCCGGCCAAGCCGGATGGCTTCCTTTAGGTCGCCTTGATCATAGCAGCATTCCAGCCTCCGTCTCAGAAACAATTCTGTTTCTTTCTCTATCGCTCCGCTCATCTTGACTCCTCCTCTGCATCGAATTAAATTGATTAAAGAGTTTACCGATATACAACATGTAGTGGTATCTCCTTTCCTAGTACAGCATATACCACTTTTTGGTGCATTGCAACAGCGAAAGCAGGGAGCTTTTGTCGAAGTCTGTCATGTGCGACAATATTTTTATGAAAGGACGCGCATATTGCATTTTCGGAAATTATTTTCCAGAATTATTTTGGAAATGCATATGCATGCACAGGAAAATGTGTTAGGATAGTATCATCTTGGTACGCAGCCTTCTTTGTGTTCGTGCATAAATGAATGGAGGAAAAGGCATGTACGGCTATTCCGGCAGCGCATCCTGGTCAGCGATCCCTGTGATCATGATCATGGCCATTATTGCCGCCATCTATTTGGCCATATATTTCCTTCCCAAATCCAAGAAGGATGCTCAGGGTTCTACCTCCTGGGTATATCAGCTCTTCCAGTTTTCAAAGCTGTGGATCCCCGATCTGGTCCGGGCGGTCTATGTGGTAGCGGTTTGTTTCGCCATGCTCTACGGGCTTTACTTCATGCTTCTGGGCGGCAGCTTCCTGGCTGGGCTCTCTATCATGATCTTAACGCCCGTCGTTGCCCGGCTGCTCATGGAAGGCTTTATGGTCCTGTATAACATTCAGGAGGAACTTGTCCGCATCCGTAAGCGCCTGGAGGATTTGCCGGGAAACAGACTCATCAGCGCCCTGGAGGATGCGTCCGAAGAAGAGGAAGAAAAAGCTGAAGATACGTCGGAACTCTCCGACGGGGAAACAGAAGCCCCCGATGCCCAGCAGGATGAGCAAGAGGAGCCGATAGCAGCAAAAGATGAAGAAGAACCTTCCTCTGATATGGCTGCAGAGTCTTCCAATGGGGATCAGGAATCCCTTGACGGGGACCAAGGCTTGACCCAAGGGGACCAGGTGCTCCTTTCCAGCATTCAGCCGGCAAAGACTGAGGAGCAAGCCGAGCCCGCTGAGGAAGCGAAAACGCCCACCGAAGAGCCTAAAGCACCCGCCCCGGCAAAGCCCAAGCCCGCAGCTGCGGGAAAGGCGCCCGCTAAAGCAGCTCCCAAAGCGGCCAATGGGAATCCCAAGGCTCCCGCTGCCGCGAAACCTGCCGCAGCAAATCCCGCCGCTGCAAATCCGAAGCCCGCCGGGATGCCCATGCCTCCCACCGGCATGCCCATGATGCCTCCCGCCGGGTTCACGATGCCGCCCGTCGCGATGCCGATGATGCCGGTAAACGGGAATCCGAATCAGCGGCCTTCTATCCCCGGGCAGCAGCCTCCCGCAGGGAGCTTTAAGTTCCCCATCGCAGGGCAGCAGACCCCCGCCGGGAACTTAGCGCCCCCCATCCCCGGTTTGCAGCCGCCTT
>JAEWAH010000114.1 GCA_023391725.1 Bacillota bacterium
CCGCCCCCAGATCCCGCTGAGCCAGCACATAAAAATAGATGCTTAGCCCGTACGCAAAAAAACCCAGGAGCAGCGCGGCCAAAATATAAGGAAGTGAAAAGCTAAGCCCGCCGCTCAGGGCCGCCACGAAAAGCGCCCCTGATCCAGAGCCCAGGCCCTTGATGATGACAACTTGGAGCGGGTCACGAAGCGACAGCTTTCTTGTGCAGTTGTTCTCCAGCCCCCACAAAACGCAGGCCAGCAAAGCGCAAAGCGCGCCTGGAGAAAAGACGAACGAGGAAATATCCTCAACCGACAGAAGGATGCTGGCAAGAGTGATCACAAAAATGCCGATCCAAAGCCTTTTGCCCACCGCCTCCCGGAACAGAACCAGGGCGATTACGGATGTGGCCACGATTTCAAAGTTGTTCAGCAGCGAGACCGTCGCGGCGGAGGCGCTGGCAAGCCCCAGCATGAGCAGGATCGGCGCGGCGATATCCAGCACAACCATTAAAAGCACAAAGGGAAGCTCCCGGCCCGTGATACGTGCCTCCCGCCGTGGACCGCTTTTATGGGCGATGGCGGAAAATGCGAACATGCCCAAGCCAGCGCCCAGGTAAAGCAGCGCGGCCAGGAATGTTGGACTGATTTTCAGCAGCAGGAATTTGGACAAGGGGGCGCTTACGCCGTAGCACACGGCTGCAAGCGCCGCACGCAAAATTGCCTTCCCGGCAGATTTCATCCTATCCCTCCCTTTTTGCTTTCGGTCCATTATACACCAAGCATGCGTGGAAGGGAATTCTCGCATAGCAGACAGCCTACTATCAAATGATTTCATGATATAATGCCATCGGGAGGTGGTGGCAGCCATGAAATTAAGAAAAACGCTGGGGGACCATCAGTCGCCCCATATTATTTCTCTTATGCGGCTGATTGAGACGCAAAGCAAAACGACGCTCATCAGATGGTGTACAAGCTATGCCGGGGAGCATATTGTACCTATATATGAAAGCGCATATCCTATGGACACCCGGCCTAGAGATGCCTTACACAACGCGATAGGCTGGCTTGAAGGCAGGGTCAAATTTGTTGATGCCAAACAAACCAATTACGATGCCCATGCTGCAGCTACCCAGGCAGAGGGCAATTATGCCGCGCAGGCTGCCGCAAGAGCAGCCGCCCATGCGGCACTCACGATTCACGTTCCGGCACATTGCTTGGGCCTCGCCTTTTACGGCACAGCGGCGCTTGCTTATGCGCACGCAGGTGCAAACGAGAAGCCTGAAGTTTATGACGAAATAGCCGCCAAAGAATGCGCGAAGATGGAAGCGGCTTTGCGCAGCGTCGCTGTATGCAATGAGACGAATCCTGCAAAAATCGACTGGAAATTATGGTCCTTCATTATTAAATAGTGGAGAGTGTCGCTCGATAGCATCACACCGCAAAATCATTTAATAATAAACACTCCCTCTTTCCCTAATAAAGTTTCCCAAGGAGACGCGGGTTTCGGAGCCGAGCGCCGCCAGTGGGTGAACGCGGTGAGCTTACGCCGTGGAGTGCAAGTGAAACTGCAGAACACCGATCGAGGGGGCCGAGCCCACATCGCCCTGATCAACCACCCCGGCGCCGCGGCGCCACCCCTCCTCTGGAGGGGAATTGGGAGGCGTGCCCGATTTGACTTTCCCTTGAATAAACGAGGATTTAGCGATTAGCTGGGCTATACAGCAAGGTATATCCTGGATTGCTTCGGTCGCATGCTCCCTCGCAATGACGCGATAGGTTGGTGCTTTGTCACGAGATAGATTGGCGTTTCGCCATTGCGAGCAGCGCGAAGCAATCCAGATCCCGCGTATGCCTCCCTTGAATAAACGATGATTTAGCGGTGCAGGGGCGCAATAGGAAAAGACAACAGTGAAGCCGCTAATTGCAAAGCCAGTATGAGAAAAGCCAACCCAAAGCCTTCCCTGCTTAAGCGGGGAAGGTGGCGCGCCAGCGCCGGATGAGGTGCAGTTGCCAGCGATAGGGTACACCTGCTCCGCCGCATAACACCTCTTCCGCCTCCTTCGTCGGCACCTTCCCCTCATGGGAAAGGCTTTTGGTGGGCTGTCCCACGCAACTGAACATTAAGCATGAGTATGGCATCATTGCAATCCTAAATCATCGGATTTTTAAATTCCAAGGGGTTCAAGATCCTTCAATGCGTTCAGGATGACATGTCCTCCCCATTGATCATCGCATCCTTGAAAGGAGCTGGCGAGTAAGCCTGGCTATGAATTGCTTAGCCAGGCAGCGACCCTTGAGCTTGCGGATAACCTTCTCTTGCAAAAGGAGGTTCCCCCCTCTCACATCACGCGGTGGCTTCCCCATCCGGCGCGGCGATAGTTTAATAATTATCAGAAAAAAGTTCTATTATGCCATTGACGGAAAGCATGTATAGCCCTATAATGAAAGGCGGGGTTTTTACAATTGCGGCAAAGGTGTCAGGCCTTCCTGACTGCCGCGACGTAAAGCCCTGCTTGTTTGGATGGACGCCGGAGCGGCATGTGCAAGCGGACTAATATCACGCTGGGGGCATTGTTACATGGAAAAAACCCTTTTGATGCTGATCGTATTCGTACCTCTGGCAGGATCATTCCTTCTTCCGCTGGCCGGGCGGGTCTCCGGCAAATTTCGCAATGGGCTGGCGATGGCGCTGGTTCTGATCCCGCTGGTATTGCTGGCGGGGCTTTTGCCGTCCGCGCTGTCTGATACGCCTCCTTCCCTCCACTGGGAATTGCCGCTGGGGCTTTCCTTTGGCTTCCTTGCGGACGGGCTGGCTGTATTCATGGCGCTGGCCTCCTCGTTCCTGGGCGCAATCATTGTTTTGTATTCTTTCGGATACATGTCCCACGGGGAGCATAAGGGCGAATATTACATGGAAGTGGTGCTCTTCATCGGTGCGATGATGGGCATCACTTTAAGTACAAGCCTTATTTTCCTGTACATCTTCTGGGAGATCTCCGCCATCTGCTGCTGGCGGCTGATCGGCTTCAACCGGGAGAAGGAATATGTGCGCCGGGCCAACAAGGCGTTTTTGATCACTGCCGGCGGCGCGTTCTTGATGCTGGCCGGGTTCCTGCTCATCTACAACCAGTACGGCACCTTTGATTTGACCGTGCTGCGCGGGATGCCCCTTGGCACCACCGCGGTAATATTGATTCTGTTTGGTATCATGTCCAAATCCGCCACGCTGCCGCTGCACTCCTGGCTGGCTGACGCGGGTGTGGCCCCCACTCCCGCCACGGCGCTTCTGCACGCGGCCGTCTTGGTCAAGATCGGTGTGTACGTGTTCGCCAGGCTGTTTATTGTGAACTTCTCCATAGACGCCATCTGGCACACCTGGGTGCCCATCATCGCCGGAGCCAGCGCGCTGATCTCCGCCGGGGCCGCCATCGCGGAAAACGATATCAAGCGCATTATCGCCTATTCAACCGTGAGCCAAATCGGCTTCATCTTCCTGGGCCTATCTGTTGGCAACGAGACGGCCATCGCCGGCGGGCTTTTGTACATCCTGATGCACGGCATCTCCAAGGGCGGGCTGTTCCTGTGCGCCGGCATTGTGGAGCATAGCCTGCACACCAAGGACATCCGCCAGATGGGCGGCCTTATGAAGACCATGCCCATCACCGCGGTCTCCTTCATCCTGTGCGCCTTCTCCGTCATGGGCATTCCCCCCTTCGGCGGGTTCTTCAGCAAGTACATGGTCATCAACGGCGCGGTGAACGCGGGACATCCTTACATCGCCCTTACGTTCATATTAGGCGCTGTGATGACGCTGATCTACCTCCTGCGCGCCTTTGCCCAGGTATTCCTGGGTGAGCCCCGGGGCCATGTCCATAAGGAAGGCTCTCAGACCATGGTCTTCTCCGTGGCGCTCCTGGCGGTCCTGTCCCTGGTCAGCGGCCTTTTGATCAACTACCCGGCCGGCCTGGTCAACAACATTGTTTCGCAAATGGCGGTGATAGTCAAATGAACGAAAACAATCTTCTTCTCCTGATCATCGGCCTGCCTGCGGTGTTTGCCCTGCTGGCCCTTGTGGTCCCCGCCGGGCGCAAGAACGTCCATCCTCTGATCGCAATTGCGGGCTTCGCAGTGAACCTGGTCCTGGCTATCGTCCTTTTAGGCAAAGAGATCAGCTTTACCCTGCCTTGGCTGGGGGGCGGCATGGACTTTTCCCTGAAGCTGTATAACTTCAACAGCTTCATCGTACTGGCCGCCGCGGGCTTTTCGTTCTTGGTGACGCTGTACACCACCGCCTTTGCCAAGGGCAAAAGCTACGCCAAGCTCTTTTACGTGTTCCTGCTGCTCACCATCACGCTTGTCAACGGCGCGGTGCTGGCCAATAACCTGATGGTGATGCTCTTCTTCTGGGAAGGCATCCTGGGCACGCTGTTCGCCCTCATCTACCTGGGCGGCGAAAAGTCCTACAAGACATCCATCAAGGCTGTGATTATCTCGGGTGTTACCGACCTGTGCATGATGATCGGTATCGGCATCACGGCATATCTGGCCCATACACTGACCATCGACCAGATCAACCTGCCCCTAGGCGCTGGTGAAGCCGCCCTTGCCGAAGGCGCTGCCGCGGCGCCCGCCGGCGGCTGGTACATCACCGCCTTCGTCCTCCTTTTGATCGGTGCGATTTCCAAGGCGGGGACGATGCCCTTCCACACCTGGATTCCCGATGCCGCGGACGACGCGCCCATGCCGTTCCTGGCTTTCCTGCCGGGCACGCTGGAAAAACTGCTGGGCATTTACCTGACCACCCGCATCTGCATGGACATGTTCCAGTTCAACGGAGAGTCCGTGCTGAGCCTGGTGATCATGATCATCGGCGGCGCCACCATCATCTTTGGCGTCATGATGGCCCTGATCCAGAAGGATTTCAAACGTCTTCTTTCCTACCATGCCATCAGCCAGGTGGGTTACATGCTCCTGGGCATCGGCACCGCGACCCCCATCGGTATCGTGGGCGGGCTGTTCCACATGCTCAACCATGCCGTGTACAAGTGCTGCCTGTTCCTGACCGCAGGCTCCGTGGAAAAGCAGACGGGCACCACTGATCTTAAAAAGATCAGCGGCCTTGGCCGCAAGATGCCCATCACCTTCATCTGCTTCCTGGTAGCTGCCGCCTCCATCGCGGGCTTCCCCATGACAAACGGCTTCTTCTCCAAGGAAATGATCTTTGACGGCGCGCTGGAGCGCGGAACGATCTTCTATATCGTCGCTCTTGTGGGCGCGTTCTTCACCAGCGTATCCTTCCTGAAACTGGGCCACGCCGCGTTCTTCGGCAAGCCCAACCGCGAAGTGGAAAAGGTGAAGGAAGCCCCGGTCCCCATGCTTATCTCCATGATCGTGCTGGCCGTATCCTGCCTGGCGCTGGGCGTTGGCCGCTTCCCGGTCATCCGCAGCTTCTTTGAGCCCGTGCTGGCCTTCACCGCCGGCGGTATCGAGCACGCCGAGCACCTGGGCGAGCACACCAACTGGATGCTGGTGGGCATCTCCGTGGCCGTGATGGCCCTGGCCTTCCTGGATCACTGGATCGGCTTCAAAAAGACCGGCAAGGGCCTTTCCGCCGCGGACCACATCCACTATGCTCCCGGCCTTCACACCGTGTACAACTGGGCCGAGAAGAAATACTTTGATCCCTACTTCGTGCTGGGCTATGTGGGGAATGGTTACGCCATGGCGATGCTGTGGCTGAACAACAAAATCAGCTGGGTCTACGACGAAGGCATCCCCAAGCTGGCCGGCGCTTTCTCCAAAGCGGTCAAGTGGGCGCACAACGGCAGCCAGTCCCGGTACGTGGTCTGGTCGCTGGTGGGCACGGCTCTCATCGCAGTGATCTATCTTCTGACTGTCTGATACGCAATTTTAAAGGACTTCTATCAAGTCATTGGGGAGGGAAGGGTCAGTGCCACTTGTATATCTTGCGATCCCTTTGATCGCGGTGGTGATCCTGAATGTGCTATTCAAATGGGTCAGCGGGAAAACGGCCCTCATTACGGGGATGGCCGTGGCCGTTATCCAGATGGTTCTGGCCGCCGTGGATCTTAGCAAAGTCTTAAGCACAGGGAACAGCCTTTTGTCCAGCTATGTCACGGCCCTTTCCATCGACTGGTTCGGCGCTGTGGTACTATTCATCATCGGGCTCATTGAATTCGTGACACTGCTTGTATCCTACACCACGGTCAAAAGCAGCGTGTTCAGCTTCGGCAACGTGGCGATGCTTTTGATGCTTGGTATGAACGGGATCGTAATGGTCACGGACCTGTTCAGCCTGTACGTGTTCATCGAGGTCACTTCCGCCGCTTCCTTCATCCTCATCGCCATCAACAAAAAGCGCGATGAGTTGGAAGGCGCGTTCAAGTATTACCTGATGAGCGCCCTGGCCACGGTGATGATGCTGCTCTCCATCGCCATCCTGTTCATGCTGGCGGGAGACGTAACCTACGCCTCAGTCGCCGCCTATGTGACCGGGCTTGCCGGGCAGTACCCCGCAGCGCTGGTGGCGGCCATCATTATGTTCATCGCCGCGCTGTCCATCAAGTCCGGCGCGGTCCCCTTCCACACCTGGGTGCCCGACGCCCACTCCTCCGCCCCCTCCCCGGTCTCTGTGATCCTGGCGGGCGTGGTCATCAAGGTCTCCGGCGCTTACGCGCTCATGCGTGTGTATAAGGACGTGTTCCTGAACAACCCCGCGGTGGGCGGCGCTCTTTCCATCCTGGCGCTGGCCTCCATCATCATCGGCGCGCTGGGCGCCATGGGGCAGACCGATATCAAGCGTATGCTGGCCTTCTCCAGCGTAAGCCAGGTGGGCTACATCGTGCTGGGCGCATCCACAGGCTCCGCATTGGGCTTCCTGGGCGCCGTCCTCCACTTCTTCAACCATGCTACCTTCAAGTCCCTCTTGTTCGTGGATGCCGCGGCTGTGCTTAAGCAGACTGGCACAAGGGACATGGACAAGATGGGCGGCCTTGCCGAAAAGATGCCGTTCACTGGTACAAGTTCCGTGCTGGGCTTACTTTCCATGGCGGGCATTCCCCCGCTGTCGGGCTTCTGGTCCAAGCTGCTCATCCTGATGGCTGTCTGGCAGGTGAACGCCACCTTGGCCATCATCGCCCTTTGCGCCAGCATCCTGACCCTTACCTACTTCCTTATCCTGCAGAAGAAGGTATTCTTTGGCAAGGTCGCAGAAGGTATGGAAGACGTGAAGGAAGCCCACGGCAGCCTGGTCTTTGTGGAAGTGCTACTAAGCGGCCTCAACGTGATTACGGGCATCGCGGTCCCCTTCCTGCTCCTGTTTGCCCGGAGCCATGGCCTGCTGTAAGCCGTAAACCAACAATAGCGATAGAAGGTGCGTTAACGTGAATTTGACGGTGATCATTCTCCTGCTGGCGGGGCTTGTTGTTTCAGCTGCCGTTTGCGTGGTGATAAGGAATCTATTGAAGGCTTCCATCGCCCTGGCAGTGACCAGCGCCATCCTTTCGGTGATCATGTTTATGCTGGGCGCGCCCCTTGCGGCGGTGTTCGAGCTTTCGGTGTGCGCGGGGCTGATCACGGTCATCTTCATTAGCGCCATCAGCATGACCCGTGTCCGCTCCCGCGAGGAGCAGGCCACGCTGCAAAAGGCCCGGTACAAGCGCTTCGCGCTTTTGCCCGTGGTGCTCATCGCCGTCCTGGCCGTGGTGCTAGCCCTGGTTTGGCCCCACGTCAACGCGCTTTTGCCCTATACTTCAGCCCCGTCCGCCGCTTCTGCCCAGGATATCTTCTGGAACAAGCGGCAAGTGGATTTGATTGGGCAGATTATTATCATCCTTGCCGGGGTATTCGGCGTGATCGTATTCTTCAAGGAGGATGAAGCAAAGTGAGCATTCTTCAGGCGCTGTTTATCACGGCGGTGGTTCTCATTCTTGCCATCGGCATCTACAGCCTGGTGGTCACCCGCAACCTCATGCGCATCCTGATCTCGGTGGAGATCCTCACCAAGGCGGTTACGCTCCTCATGATCGCGGCTGGATACTTCGTGGGCAACATGGCCGCTGCCCAGTCCTTCGTGATTACCATCATCATCCTGGAAGTGGTGCTGCTGGTGGTATTGACCGGCATCCTGCTGGGCGCCTACAAAGCCAACGGCACCCTTGACACCCGCAAGCTCAACAACCTGAAAGGTTAAAGGCCTTGCCTTAACTATCATATTGGAGGCAATCAATGAACACCATACTGATGTCGCCGCCTGTGGCATTCTTGATCCTTCTGGTCCTGTCCATGGGCTTCACAGCCGTTTCAAAGCGGCTTTCCGCCCGAGGCGCGGAATCCGTGGGCAAGTACAAGTCCTACGCCTGCGGCGAGGACATGCCGGAAAACCAGGGCCAGCCTGAGTACTCCCAGTTTTTCCGCTTCGCGTTCTTCTTTACAATCATGCACGTAGTCGTCCTGGTGGTGGCCACCAACCCGGCGGGACTTACCGCCATGACCGCCGTCTACCTGGGCGTGACGATTCTTTCCCTGTTTATGCTTTTCAGGAGGTAATGCCCCGATGGCTAACGTTGTAGACCGCATCGTCACCTGGGCCAGGGCCAAGTCGCCCTGGATCGTCCACTTCAACTCTGGCGCGTGCAACGCCTGCGATATTGAAGTGCTGGCCGCCCTCACCCCTCGCTACGACGTGGAGCGGCTGGGCGTGCAGCTGAAGGGCTCCCCCCGCCACGCGGATGTGCTCGTATGCTCCGGCCCCGTCACGCTTCAGCAGGAGGAGCGTTTGAAACTCATCTACGAACAGATGACCGAGCCCAAGTTTGTGGTGGCTGTGGGTACCTGCGCTTGCTCCGCGGGCGTGTTTGACGGGTGCTATTGCATCAAAGGCGGCGTCGATCAGGCCATCCCGGTCAACGCCTATATCCCCGGTTGCCCCCCCAAACCGGAGGCCATCATCGACGGCGTTGTCAAACTGCTCAAGACCTTGAAGGAGTGATATAAGGTGAGTGCTTTCGAAAAGGAAACCGCATTGCTTGACCGCCTTCACGAGAAGTTTCCCGCCATCGATACGGAAAAGGCCACCACCGCCTTCCACAGACTGTATGTGTTGGCACCCTCCGATGTCTTTATGGATGTGCTGAAATTCCTGAAGGGCGAATTGAAATTCGATCACCTGTGCACCATTACAGGCCTGGATGCCGGGGACGGGTTCGAGTTTTTGTACCATATCTCCAACAGCGAGGGCATCGTGGTCACGTTAAAACTCAAGACCGGGAGCGAGAATCCCGTGATCCAATCAATCCTGCCCCTATTCAATGGCGCCACCTTTTACGAGCGGGAGATCCACGACATTCTAGGCGTCACAGTGGAAGGGCTGCCGGAAGGCCGCCGCTATCCCCTGCCCGATAACTGGCCCGATGGCCAATATCCGCTTCGCAAGAGCTGGAAGCCCGAAGCGCTGAAAGAGAATCCTTAAGGAGGGCTGAACCGTGGGAAAAATCACTGTCCCCCTGGGTCCGCAGCACCCCGCGTTGGAAGAGCCGGAAAGCTTTCAGCTCCTGCTGGAAGGCGAACGGATCGCGGCGGCTACCGTGGCCATAGGTTATAATCACCGGGGCATGGAAAAGGCGGCCGAAAGCCGGACATACCTGCAGGACGTTTATTTGATGGAGCGCATCTGCGGCATCTGCTCCCACTCCCACTCTTCCTGCTTTGTGCAGACTGTGGAAATGCTGGCCGGTGTGGAAGTGCCCAAGCGCGGCCTGTACCTGCGCGCCATGATCGGCGAATTGGAACGCATCCACAGCCACCTTCTGTGGCTGGGCATCGCCGGGCATGAGATCGGCTTCATGACGCTGTTCATGTACTCCTGGCGCGACCGGGAAGTCGTAATGGACATCCTGGAAATGCTCACCGGCAACCGTGTGAACTACGGCATGAACACCATTGGCGGCGTACGCCGGGATATCACCCCCGAACAGGCGGAAGAAGTCTTAAAAGCTCTAGATAAGCTGGAGGAGCGCACGAAGTATTACGCGCAACTGGCTATGGGCGAAAAGACCATCGAACTGCGCCTTTCCGGCGTTGGCAAGCTCTCAAAAGAAGACGGCCTCCGTCTGGACGCCACCGGCCCGGTGCTCCGCGCCGCGGGTGTGGCCAAAGATGTTCGCAAGGACGATCCCTACGGCATCTATTCGGAACTTGACTTCAAAGTCATCACCGATGATCATGCCGACGTCTTTGGGCGTACCGTGGTACGCATCCTGGAACTGATGGAAAGCTACAAGATCGTCCGTCAAATCCTCAAGCAGATCCCCGAAGGCCCCATCAGCGTGAAGGTCCCCAGCCGCATCCCCGCCGGCGAAGCCTTTGCCCGCGTGGAAGCGCCCCGTGGCGAGGACGTGCACTATACCCGCTCCAACGGGAGCGACAAGCCGGACCGCGTGAAGGTGCGCGCCCCTACGCTGGCGAACTCGGCCTCTATCGCCCACATGATGGAGGGCGGATATCTGGCTGACGCGCCCATTGTCATCGCCGCCATCGATCCCTGCTTTTCCTGCACAGACAGGTCCATCAAAGTGAAGGATCTTTCTTCCGGGCGGGAGAACGTGTTTGATTGGGAAGGCCTGCGCAACTACAGCATTGATTGGTATCGCAAGCAAGGCATCGATATGCAAAATATCCGCCTGAACAGGAAGGGGGATTGACAACCTTGGGTCTTTCCCTATTTTATATCATCATATTCCCGGGTTTTCTTTTCCTGGGCGCCATCTCCCTGGTCTTTGAATATGTGGACCGCAAGCTGCACGCCCAGCTTCAAAACCGTATCGGCCCGCCCTGGTATCAGCCCGTGGCCGACATCATCAAGCTTCTTACCAAGGAAACGGTGGTCCCCCGGGAGGCGGATCCCCGCGTGTTCACCCTGATCCCGGTGTTCGCGCTGGCTTCCACCGTGGCCGCGTTCCTGTACGTGCCCATTTGGGGCACACAGTCGCTGTACCCCTTTGACAGCGACCTGATCGTGGTCCTGTACTTCCTCACCGTGCCCACCCTGGCTTTCTTCCTGGCGGGCTGGTTCTCTTCCTCCCTGTACGCGGAGATCGGCGCCATCAGGGCCATGACCCAGCTTTTCGCCTACGAAGTGCCTTTTTACATGGCGCTGCTTGGCCCGGCTGTGCTGGCCGGTTCCTGGTCGCTAAGCGGCATCGCGGCGTTTTACCAGGCGCATCCCCTGTACGCGCTGGTGAACATCCCGGGCCTGTTTGTGACCATCTTTGCGGCGCAAGGGAAGCTGGAGCGCGTACCATTTGATATCCCCGATGCGGAAACCGAAATCGTGGGCGGCACATTCACCGAGTACAGCGGCCGGCTCCTGGCGCTCTTCCGCATGACCATCGACAGCGAACTCATCGTTGTGTCCGCCGTCATCGCGGCAGTGTTCTTCCCGTTCTTTGCGACCGGCAGCGCGGTCTTGGGCTTCCTCCTCTTCCTGGTGAAGGTCTTTGTGATTGTGTTCCTGCTGGCCGTGATGCGCACGGCGCTGGCACGCTTCAGGATCGACCAGATGATCAGCTTCTGCTGGAAGGTGCTGGCCCCCATTTCCATCGCGCAGCTGGTGCTTGACCTTGTGGTGAAAGGGGCATTGCACCCATGAAAGTAATCGGCAAAATGGTCCCCTCCCTGCTGGGGACGCTATTCAAGAAAAACAGCACGGTGCTTTATCCCGCCGTGCCGGCCAAGGTGCCGCCGCATTTTCGCGGGGCGCTGAAGTTTGACCAAGGCAAGTGCATTGGCTGCAATATGTGCATGCGCGTTTGTCCCGCCAAATCCATCGTCATCTCAAAGGTGGATTCTGAGCCGGACGTCAAGAAGTTTAAGGCCACCGTGCTCATGGACAAGTGCATCTTCTGCGGCCAGTGTGTAGACTCCTGCCCCAAGGACGCGCTGGAGAATACTTCTGAATTCGAACTGGCTTCCCTTGATCGCGAATCTTTGAAGAAGGATATCTGATTTTGGAATCACTCCATACATTTTTGCGGGACAGGCTTAAAGGCATGACTTCCTTGGCGGTGCTGGGCGTAGGAGCCGAGCTTCGCGCGGATGACGCGGCCGGCATGATGCTGGTGGAAAAGCTTTCGGAAGCCTTCCCCCGGGGCAAGTGCCCATCCCTGCTGCTGTGCCCTGGTGAGACCGCGCCCGAGAATTATAGCGGGAAGATCCGCACCTTTGCCCCCTCCCACCTACTGATCGTAGACGCCGCGGATCTTGACAAGGAACCAGGTGAGTTTGTAGACATCAATCCCCGGGATGTGGGCGGCCCCACCTACTGCTCCCACCTGCTCCCCATTAAGGTAATGGTGGATTATGTAGTGGATGGGACAGAGACGAATGTGACGCTGCTGGGCATCCAGTACAAGAGCCTTGCCTTCGATGGGGAAATGAGCGTGGAAGTCCGAAATACGGTGGATGAAGTTTTTGAAACGCTCAGGGGTTTGATTAACGAAAAGCTTTAACGCACTATGAAAGCAAACCAGAACCGCGCGCCGTGTTGATAAC
>JAEWAH010000313.1 GCA_023391725.1 Bacillota bacterium
GCATCTATTGAAGAGCATGGGCACGTCGTATCCCCCAAAGCCTTCACCTTGAGGGGAAGGTGGCGCGCAGCGCCGGAAAAGGTGTTATACCTTTGCATGGATCAGCAACCACACCTCTTCAGTCACCTTCGGTGACAGCTTCACCTCAAGGGGAAGCCTCTGTATTAGCCCCCCTCTTGAGGGAGGTGTCACCCAAAGGGTGACGGAAGGAGTAATGGAGGCTATAGCGTCCATCCCATCAAAGCTCTATCCAAATATAATGCTCTTCCTCCGACACCTTCTCAACCACGCCGCCGTTGGCCATCGCAACGCCAATGGAGGCTTTGTTATCGTTGTTGACGGTGATAAGGACTTTTTTCAGTCCCGCTTTCCTTGCTTCCTCCAGTACCAGGCGCAATTGCTCCTTCCCATACCCCTTCCCACGGGCAAAGGGCGCGATGGCATAGCCGATGTTCCCGCCCCTGATCAGCAGCGCTTCACTTAGTTGTGTCCGCAGTTTGCACGTGCCCACGGGCTGATCCCCATCATATAGCCAGTAGATGATCTGGGGCACATAACCCGCCGGCAGGCCGATGCCCTGAGACATCTCGTGCTGCTTTTGCAGCCAGGCCGGGAATTCTTCCATGGAAAGGCCGTTGGCGCCGTTCTGGAAGCCGTTTTCATCCTTGGGGAGGGATTGGGTAAGGGTATATATATCGGCGCCGTCAGTGGGGGAGAGACGCTTCAAATAAAGGCTCATGCTTTCTACCCTCCGTGATAGAGAAAATTTGATATTTGCTGATTATATCACATTCATGCCAAAAAGAAAGGCTTCTCCTTGAGGTCCTTCGCACCGTCCGTCGCTGCGCTAGGCTGGTGTTCCACAGTTTCGCTACGCTCCACTGCTCCAGATTCGCTTCGCTCAGCTTCGGACGCGCTATCGGCGAAGGAGACTGATGAGGTGTGGGACGCTGTAATCGCCCGTTCTATTCCCCTCCAGAGGAGGGGTGGCCCCGCAGGGCCGGGGTGGTTGATTGTAGGGCGCGAAGACCCGGCGCGCCGCTATCGAGGTGACGAGGACGCAGTAGGGGGGGATTTCGATTCACACCCTTCGCGCTGAACTGCGCTTCGCTTGTCCAATCGTTGCTCTGCTCACTTCATTCGCATTGCTCATTTCGCAAGTCTCCTTCGCCTCGCTTTATCCGCCACAAGCCTAATCGCACCGTCCTTCGCTTCGCTAGGCCGGTGTTCCGCAGTTCCGCTGCGCTGCACTGCTTCAGGCTCACTACGTTCGCCCTTTGGCGGCGCTTCGGCTTCGGAGCCCTCCGGGTTAACCCCCTCCTGCACTCCCCATATCCCCCTAAAGCGATCAGGGTCTGCGGGCCATGGATCCAGGAGAATACAAAAAGACTTATAGGAAAAATTCGAGTTTAGATGTGCAGGCCTTGCTTTCGGAGAAATTCAAGACTCCCGCCGCCACCCCTTATGTGACAGCGAGAGTCGCTCGGAACGCCTTTATTCTTTGTGTCTAGAAAGTATTCTGGGGAGGGTGCGGGAGGGGCCTCTTTCTCAAAAGAGGCCCCTCCTGCCAAATATATCCTTATTCTTCTTCCGTCTCCCCGTTCTCCTGCGTCTCCTCCGGCTCCTCGTCCTCCTCAGCCTCGGCGCGGGCGACGCCCACCACCTGGCAGCCCTCGGCCACGCGCATCAGGCGCACGCCCTGGGTATTTCGGCCGCACACGCGGATATCGGCGACCGTCGTACGGATGATGGTCCCATCATCGGTAATGAGCAGGATGTCTTCCTCCGGCTGCACCAGAAGCTGTGCGGCCAGGGGCCCGGTCTTTTCGGTAAGGTTCATGGCGATGATGCCCTTGCCGTTGCGGCCCTGCTCCCGGTATTCGTCCACTTCGGTGCGCTTGCCGTAGCCGTTGGCGGTGATGCCCAGCACCTGCGCGCCATCTTCCAGTACGGCCATGGAGATTACGGTGTCGCCCTCGTCCAAGCGCATGGAACGTACACCCATGCTGGACCGGCCCAGGGAACGGATGTGGCGCTCATTGAAGCGGATGGCCTTGCCCATACGGCTGCCGATGAGCAGCTCCTGTGCCCCATCGGTGAGCTCCACGGAGACCAGCTCGTCACCTTCTTTTAAGATGATGGCGATCAGGCCGCTTTTGCGCAGGTTCTCAAATTCCGCCATGGGCGTTTTCTTGATCATGCCGTCCCGGGTCGCCATCATCAGGTAATGGTTCTCCGTCTCCTCTGGCACAGGGATCATGGTGGTCACTTTTTCGCCGCCGGTGAGTTGGAGGATGTTCACGATGGCCGTGCCCCGGGCGGTGCGCCCGGACTCCGGGATCTGATAGCACTTTAAGGTGTACACCCGGCCAAGGTTGGTAAAGAACATGATGTCGTCATGGGTGTTCATCACGCGCAGCTGCTCGGCGTAGTCCTCCTCCCGGGTGGTCATGGCCGAAACGCCCTTGCCGCCACGGTTCTGGGACCGGTAGGTGGATTTCGACAGGCGCTTGACGTACCCGTAGTGGGTCAGCGTCACCACCATATCGTCCTGCTGGATGAGATCCGCCACGTCGATCTCGCCTTCGATGGCGGTGAGTTCCGTGCGCCGGTCATCGCCGAACTTGTCGCGGATTAAAGTCATCTCTTCCTTGATGACGTTCATGAGCAGCGTTTCGTCCGCCAGGATGGCTTGCAGGGCCGCAATGGTCTTTTCCAGCTCCTGGTATTCTTCTTGAAGCTTCTCGCGTTCCAGGCCGGTCAGGCGGCCAAGGCGCATGTCAAGAATGGCCTGGGCCTGCTTGTCGGTGAAATCGAAGGTATCCATCAACGCTTGCCGGGCAGTGGCCATATCCTTGTTGGCGCGGATGAGGCGCACGATCTCGTCGATGTGGTCCAGCGCCTTGAGTAGCCCCTCCAAGATGTGGGCCCGTGCTTGCGCTTTGTCCAGGTCGTACTTGGTGCGGCGGGTGACCACGTCCTTCTGATGCTCAATGTAGTAATAGAGCATCTCCCGAAGGGACAAAACCTGCGGCTTGCCGTTCACCAGTGCCAGCATATTCGCGCCGAAAGTTTCCTGCATCTGCGTGTGCTTGTACAGGAAGTTCAAAACGACGGCGGGCTGCACGTCCTTTTTCAGCTCCAGCACGATGCGCATGCCCTTGCGGTCGCTTTCGTCCCGGATGTCGGAGATGCCCTCCAACCGCTTTTCGTGCACCAGCTCGGCGATCTTCTCCACCAGCCGGGCCTTGTTGACCATGTAGGGGATCTCGGTGACAACAATGCGGTTGCGGCCATTTTGCATGGGCTCGATATCACTCTTGGCGCGGGTGATGATGCGCCCATGGCCGGTATGGTAGGCTTCCCTTATGCCGCTGCGGCCCAGGATCACGCCGCCGGTGGGGAAGTCCGGGCCCTTGATGTGCTCCATCAGGTCATCCAAAGTGGCGTCGGGATTATCGATCATGGCGATGGCGCCATTGATAACTTCCCGCAGGTTGTGGGGCGGGATGTTGGTGGCCATACCCACGGCAATGCCGCTGGAGCCGTTGACTAAAAGGTTCGGGTAACGGCTGGGCAGCACGGAGGGCTGCATCAGCGTCTCGTCAAAGTTGGGGTAGAAGTCCACCGTGTCCTTGTCGATCTCGCCCAGCAGGTGCGTGGACAGCTTGCTCATGCGTGCTTCAGTATAACGCATGGCAGCGGCGCCGTCTCCGTCCACCGAGCCGAAATTGCCCTGGCCCTCCACTAATAAATAACGCGTGGAAAAATCCTGGGCCAGGCGCACCATGGCGTCGTACACCGCGGTATCGCCGTGGGGGTGGTATTTACCCAGCACGTCGCCCACGATACGGGCGCTTTTACGGAAGGGCTTGTCTGGGGTCATGCCCAGCTCGTTCATGGCGTACAGAATGCGCCTGTGCACGGGCTTTAAGCCATCCCGCACATCCGGCAGCGCCCGGTTGATAATAACCGCCATGGCGTAGGATATGAATGACCTTTTTACTTCCTGTTCCAGGTCAATAGGTATCAAACGATCCTCGATCATGCTTCCACCTCATCGCCAGCACTCGTTTTAGATATCCAGATCTTTCACCAGCGTGGCGTTTTCCTCTATGAATTCCCGGCGCGGCTCCACCTTGTCGCCCATCAAAAGGGTGAACACCTCGTCGGCGGCCATGGCGTCCTCCGCCGTCACACGCATCATGGTGCGCGTGGCGGGGTCCATGGTGGTGGTCCAGAGCTGCTCGCTGCTCATTTCGCCAAGGCCCTTGTAGCGCTGGATCTCGGGCTTGGGATCACGGCCGATGCGCTGCATGAGTTGCTCCAGCTCCGCGTCGTCGTACACGTAGTACTCCTGCTTTTGCTTGGTGACTTTGTACAGCGGCGGCATGGCGATGTACACGAAGCCCTTTTCGATGAGCGGGCGCATGTAGCGGTAGAAGAAGGTGAGCATCAGGATGCGGATGTGGCTTCCATCCACATCGGCGTCTGTCATGCACACGATGCGGTGATAGCGCAGCTTGTCGGGGTTGAAATCATCCCCGATGCCGCAGCCGAAAGCCGTGATCATGGCCTTGATTTCCGCATTGGAAAGGGCCTTGTCAAGCCGCGTCTTTTCCACATTGAGGATCTTGCCGCGAAGGGGCAATATGGCCTGGAAGTGCCTGTCACGGCCCGTTTTCGCGCTGCCGCCGGCGCTATCACCCTCGACGAGGAAGATCTCGCACTTACTCGGGTCGCGCTCTGAGCAGTCGGCCAATTTGCCCGGCAGGCTGGCGGATTCCAGCACCGTCTTGCGCCGGGTCAGATCCCGGGCCTTGCGTGCGGCTTCCCTGGCCCTCGCTGCGCCCAGGCACCTGTCCAGAATCGCCCGTGCGATGGGCGGGTTTTCTTCCAGGAAGATGCTCAACTGCTCTTTCATCAGGGTATTGACGACGTCCTTCACCTCGCTGGAGCCCAGCTTGGATTTGGTCTGGCCCTCAAACTGGGGCTCCACGAGCTTTACGCTGATGATGGCGGCAAGGCTTTCCCGCACGTCCTCACCCTTTAAGTTGGAATCGGCTTCTTTTAATATTTTGTATTTGCGGCCATAATCGTTGATCACCTTGGGCAGCGCCAGGTTGAAGCCCTCCAGGTGGGTGCCGCCTTCGGGAGTATGGATGTTGTTGGCAAAGGTGTAGATGTTTTCGGAATAGCTGTCGTTGTACTGCAGCGCAACCTCCACCGCCACCTTGTTCTGTATCCCCTCGATATAAATAGGCTCGGGGAATAGCACTTCCTTATTGCGGTTGAGGTATTTTACAAACTCCCTGATACCGCCCTCGAAGTGATAATTCTTTTCCAGTGCCTCTTCCGGGCGCTCGTCACGAAGAATAATGCGCACGCCTTTATTTAAGAAGGCCATTTCGCGCATCCTTGTGGTGAGCACGTCAAACTGGAAATCCCCGGTCTCGAACACGCCGTCCGGGTTCTCAGGGCCCTTGACATCGGGCCAGAAGCGGATGGTGGTGCCGGTACGATCCGTTTGACCGATCACGCGCAGGTCGTAGAGGACCTTGCCCCTTGCGTACTCCTGCTGATAGATCCTGCCTTCCTGATAGACCAGCACTTCCAAATGCCCGCTCAGCGCGTTCACTACAGATGCGCCCACGCCGTGCAGCCCGCCTGATACCTTGTACCCGTCTCCGCCGAACTTGCCCCCGGCGTGGAGCATGGTCAAGCAGACCTCCACCGCCGGGCGGCCCATCTTGGGATGGATGCCCACGGGAAAGCCGCGGCCATCATCGACGACGCTGACACTGCCATCTTTATGGATGGTCACCAGGACCTGGGTGCAGTAGCCCGCCAGCGCCTCGTCGATGGAGTTGTCCACGATCTCATACACCAGGTGGTGTAGCCCCCGCACATCGGTGGAACCGATGTACATGCCGGGGCGCTTGCGCACGGCCTCCAGCCCCTCCAGCACCTGGATCTGCGTTTCATCATAATGGTTTTGCTGGTTGGAGGCGGTTTTCTCGTTAAAGTTCTCTGACAAAAGGGATCACCTGCCCTTGATCATAATTTAGCTTGGGCCCGGCGCGCGATGCTGCGCGCCGACATGGGGGAGAGGCAGCCGAAAGTCTCGCCGCCTTCCAGGAAGAGCACCAGCGCCTTTGCGGGGCTGCCCGGATTTTTGAGCCGCCCCGCGGCGCGAAGGGCACTCATCAGCTGCTGGATGTCGGGGCCTAAGTCCCGGTCAAGGTCCACAAGCGCTACTACCTGTGAAAGGGGCACGCTTAAATCCGGCCCCAGGTGCAGCATCATGGCGACCCCTCCGCACATCAAAAATCCGACTTCTTATTATACCATTTTCCCGCCAAAAAAGGAAGGGTTTCTTCTATATTAATGTGAACTATTTTTGGGTTTCGGGCATGCCAAATCATGCCTTTTTTCGAGGCCTGATTTTTCCCTTTCCACCCCATGCGCCGCGTGGTATAATTGGATCCGTACATCACTTGGAAGGGGAGGGGATCAAATGGCCTGGCAGCTGGTGGTGGCGGGCGCGGGGCACGCGGGATGTGAAGCCGCGCTGGCCGCTGCGCGCATGGGCATCCCTACCCTTTTGTATACATTGAACATCGACGCCATCGCCTTGATGGCTTGTAATCCTGTGATTGGCGGCACCTCCAAGGGGCACCTGGTCAGGGAACTGGACGCCTTGGGCGGGGAGATGGGCCGTGCCATCGACGATACCTTCCTGCAAAGCCGAATGCTCAACCGCGGAAAAGGGCCGGCCGTGTACAGTCTCCGGGCCCAGGCTGACAAGCAGGCCTATCAAAACCGCATGCGCGTCGCGCTGTTTTCTCAGGAAAACCTCACCGTGCGCCAGGGCGAAGTGGCTCAAATTCTCACCCAAAATGGCGTTGTGAGCGGCGTTATCACCGTCACGGGGGAAACCGTCCCCTGCAAGGCTGTGATCATCGCCAGCGGCGTCTATTTGCAAAGCCGCATTATCATCGGCGAGACGCAATGGAGCGGCGGACCCCAAGGCTTGCTCAACGCCGGCCGACTTTCCAAAACGCTCATTGATCTTGGCTTTTCCCTGCGCCGCTTCAAGACCGGAACACCGGCAAGGGTGGATGTGCGCTCCATCGATTTTTCGAAAATGGAGCCCCAGCCCGGGGACGATCCGGTAACGCCTTTTTCTTTTTTAACCGATAAACCTTTGCAAAACCGGATGATGTGCTATCTCACCTGGACCAACGAACGCACGCATCAAATCATCAGGGACAACCTGCACCGCGCCCCCATGTACCGGGGGGATATCAAGGGTACCGGGGCCAGGTATTGCCCCAGCATTGAGGATAAGATCAACCGCTTTGCCGACAAGGACCGGCATCAGGTGTTCCTGGAGCCGGAAGGCATGAACAGTTTTGAGTGGTATGTGCAGGGCATGTCCTCCAGTATGCCGGAGGATGTGCAATGGCTCATGTACCGCAGCGTGCCCGGCCTGGAGAACGCCATCTTAACGCGCCTGGCCTACGCAATTGAATACGACTGCATCGATTCCAGGGTATTGAAGCCCACGCTGGAAGCGCTCTCCATTCCCGGCCTCTTTTTTGCCGGGCAGGTAAACGGTACCTCCGGTTATGAGGAGGCCGCCGCCCAGGGGCTCTTAGCCGGCATGAACGCCGCGCTGAAACTCAAGGATAAGGAGCCGCTTATTTTGACCCGGGACATGGCTTACATCGGCGTGCTGGCGGATGATCTGACCACCAAGGGAACGGACGAGCCCTACCGCATGATGACCAGCCGGGCCGAGCACCGGCTTTACCTTCGCCAGGATAACGCCGACCTGCGCCTTACCGCCCTGGGCCATGCGGCAGGCCTTGCCAGCGATGAGCGGCTGCGCCGGATGGAGGCAAAAGCCAAAGAGACCGAATCCCTTCGGGAAACACTATCCTCCCTTATCCTGCCGCCTACGTCCCAGCGTGAAGAACTGCTTGCTCAGTTAGGCGAGCCGCCTTGCGCTGGCTCCCTTACCGGCGAAGAGCTTCTGCGCCGTCCGGCGGTAACTTTCGCCCACATGCTATCTCTTGTGCCTGAGCTTCAATCGGCCTCCCCTGCCGCGGCGGAGCAGGCTGAAATTTCTGTCAAATACGAGGGCTACCTGCGTAAGCAGGAAGCCCAGCTTCAAAAGGCCCGGGCCATGGAAAGCCGCCTCCTTCCCGAGAACGCTCCCTACCTTTCCATGGACGCGCTTCGCATCGAGGCTCGCCAGAAACTCGATCGCCAGCGGCCCCGCTCCCTGGGCCAGGCCGCCCGTATCCCCGGTGTATCCCCCGCCGATATCGCCGTGCTCATGGTCTGGCTGGGGCGGCAGGAGCGGGAGAACGAGGTGGATCGGGGAGAACAGTGAAAATAGCGGGAGGGACCTCTTTTGAGAAAGAAGTCACTCCCGCGCCCACCCCAGAAAACTTTATCTTGGGAAAGCAAATAAGTCTTCCCTACCGATGCTGACTTGTAAAAGGCAATCAACAGACATGCCCCCGAAGGTCCAGGGCTCCGTAATCCCGCCTCCGCCAGTGGCGGAATAGGGCGGGAGGGAGGAGACTGCCGAAACGAGCGATGCAAGCGCCAGCGCAGCAGCGCGACGATTGAGCCAGGGGAGGAAAGCCCTGGTCGCGCCCGCAGGCGCGAAATCTTTCAAAGCGAAGAGACGTTGCATGTACTTAGCAAGATAATGCATCCCGTCCCATAGCAAACGTCGAAGGGAGAACAGAAGGTGCCCTCCTCACAAAAGAAAGCCTATCTGCTGGTGGTGCTGGGCGTCGCTATGGTATCCTACAGCGGCCCGATGGTACGAGGCGCACTGCTGGAGGGGGCCACCCCGGTGTCGGTAGCTTTCTTGCGCATGCTCTTCTCCGGGCTTTTATTGCTGCCCCTCTCCCTGCGCAAACCCGCAGGAGATACCCATTCCTCCCTCATGCTGGTTCTGCGCGCGCCACGGCGCCAGCTTTTCTTTGGCGTTATCGCCGCCGCCTTTCTTGCGCTGCACTACTTCACCTGGATGACCTCCCTGAGCTCCACCTCCACCTTTGCTTCCGTGGCGCTTGTCTGCACCCAACCGCTGTTCGTGGCTGCCTTCTCGGGGCTTCTTTTGCATGAGCCCATGCAAAAAAGCGCTCGGCCGGGGGCCCTGGTGGCCTTGGCGGGCGCTCTTCTCATCGGTTCCAGCAGTTTGAGCGGGCTGGGCGGGGATATCGGGGGCGATCTATTGGCGCTATTGGGAGCGGTGGCCATGGCCGGACATTGGCTCTGCGGCCGCCACGCCCGAAAGAGCCTGCCTTCCATGGGTTACACGGTTTTCGTTTACCTTCTGACTGCCTGCTTTCTGGCGCTGCTTCTGCCCCTAAGCGGCGGCCTTGTTCTGCCGGGCAACGCCATTTGGTATTTGGCGGGGCTGGTGCTGGGCTCCACGCTCCTGGGCCACGCGGTGTTCACCTATACCCTGGGGATGGTCAGCGCCCATGTGGTATCCTTCGCGCTGTTGGGGGAGCCAGTGGGAGCCATGATCTTCGCCCTCTTGATGTTCGGCGAGAAGCCCGGCCCGGTGCTTTTGCTGGGCGGCGGAGTGGTCCTGCTGGGGCTGTTCCTATATTTGCGGGCCACGTCGGCGCCCAGTGAGAGCGCCGGGAAAGCCTTATAATTATTAATTGGGGAAGGGATGGGGCCATATGGAGAATTTGGTGATCTCGGCCCAAGTGGTCCTGCCGCTATTATTGATGATGCTGGTGGGCGTGGGCGTCCGCCGCTTTAACCTGGCGGATGATACCGTTCTGCGCAAGGTCGACGCCATTGCCTTTCGCATCTTCCTGCCGGTCCTGCTCTTTCAGAACTTATACACGGTGGACCTTGCACAGGCCTTTGATCCCAAGCTGATGGGCTACACCATCCTGTGCGTATTCACGGTCTTTGCCCTTTCCATGATTCTGATTCCCCGCTGGGAAAAGGATAGGAAAAAATGCGCCTCTATTGTTCAGGCCAACATTCGCAGCAATTTTCTTATCTTCGGCCTGGCCATTGCCGTCTCCTTATACGGGGAAAACCGCACAGGCCCGGTGGCGCTGCTGGGCAGCGTGTTTGTGCCGCTGAGCAATGCTCTGGCAGTGGTCGTGCTGGAATACTTCCGTCAGGGGAAGGTGAATGCCAAGAAAATCGCCTTGAGCATTGTCAAAAATCCGCTTGTGATTGCCGCTGCGCTGGGCATTGCCGTGCTATTATTGCGCATCCCCCTGCCTACCGTTGTTACCAAAACTGTCAAGGATATGTCCGCCGTGGCGACGCCTTTATGCCTTTTGACCCTGGGCGGCTCCCTGCGCTTCCAGGACGTCCTGGAGAACAGGCGGCAATTGACCGTGGGGCTCATTTCCCGGATGGTGCTGGTGCCTTGCGTTTTCCTGTTTATTGGCGCGGCGATAGGGTTCCGAAATGAAAGCCTGCTGGCGCTGTTGGTTGTCTTCGCCGCGCCTACCGCCGTATCCAGCTATACCATGGCCCAGCAGATGGGCGCGGACGGGAAGCTGGCTGCGCAGCTGGTGGTTTTCACCACGGTGGCATCGCTTCTGACCATCTTCGTGTTCGTGTTTTTGTTCAAGGAGCTGGGGTATCTATAACCCGCGGCGAATTCACATGGTCTTGGCATACCGGTTTGCAAAAAAGATCATGACTGCAAAGCGTGCGACCATGAGGCCGATGAGCAGCAGGGTATGGGTGAGGTCCCCGAACAATCCTTCCAACAGAATCAATGCGAGCAGCGCATAAGTAGTGAACTTATCCACCTGAGCGCCGGTCTTTTCACGGAGTTGAATGTTTCTTTCATCCGCCACGTCGATGGCTTTGCGCCGTACGGCTTCTTCAGACGGGGCCGGGAAAAAGGTAGAAGCGAACCAGGCCAGCCCCAGGCCAAGTGCCGCCGAACCTAAGCCGTAACAAGCCCCGGCAATCCTTTTTTGCGCTTCCTCCGGGAACAGAAAGGCGCCTGCCAAAATCACCAAAAGCCCAACCAAGGCAAGAAGAAAATAGATGACCCGTTTGGTATTCATTTTGCTTCCTCCTCATACAGAAAGATTTCTTCCACTGGCATGCTAAAATACCTGGCGATCTTGATGGCCAGCAGGATGGACGGGTTGTACCGCCCGTTCTCCAGCGAGCTGATGGTCTGCCGCGATACCTGCAATGCATCTGCCAGCGCTTCCTGCTGGATGCCGCGTTGTTTTCGCAATTCCTCCAGCCTGTTTTTCATGCTTTCTTCTCCTTTGTAAAGCGAGCTTTACATGCGTAGTATAAATCCGCCCGCTCGAGATGTCAAGCATGCTTTACGTTTTTGCGTGTGGGACCTTTGGCTACCACTTCGGTAGTGGCTTGGCTGCCGCGTGGCGGCGTGCCGAGGTCGTCGCGCCCTACGGACCACCCCGGCGCTGCGCACCACCCCTCTACGGGAGGGGAATTAGGAATTGTCCCAGATGAAGTTTTCTTAAAGGGGTGCGGGGATGCTTCTTTTTCAAAAGAAGCATCCCCGCATATTCTTTACCTATTTCTCGTTACCTTCCCGTCCCCTACACCAGCCTCAATGCGGGTTGTGCATTCAAATCCAGTCCCGCAATTTCCCCTCGCATCAGCCGGTAATAGGCTGCGCTGGCGATCATGGCGGCGTTGTCGGTGCAAAGGGAGAGCCGGGGCATATATAGGGGAATGCCGGCCTGATGGCAGAGGAATTGCATCCGCTCTCGAAGCAGGCTGTTGGCGGAGACGCCACCCGCCAATGCCAAGGCTGGGGCATGTGTCTCACGGGCTGCCAGCAGCGCCTTTTCGCACAGGGAAGATACGACGGCCTCCCGGAAGCTGGCGGCCATGTCCGCACGGGGAAGGGGTTTCCCCTGCTGACTAAGCTTGTGGGCCTCGTTGACAAAGGCGGTTTTGAGCCCCGAGAAGCTGTAATCATAGCGCCCTTCGGGATGCGGCCGGGGCAGGGGAAAAGCGGTGGGATCCCCTTCCTTCGCCAATTCATCCAGCCGCGGCCCGCCGGGGTAGGGCAGGGAGAGGACGCGGGCGGCCTTGTCAAAGGCTTCCCCCGCGGCGTCGTCCTGTGTCTGTCCCAGCAGATGATAAACGCCGTAATCGGCAATTTCAATCAGGTGGCTGTGTCCGCCGCTGACTACCAGGCATAGAAAAGGCGGCTTCAAATCCGGGTGGGAAAGGTAGTTGGCGCTCACATGGCCCTCGATATGGTTCACCGGGACCAGCGGAAGCCGGGATGCGTAGGCCAAACCCTTCATGCAGCTGACGCCGGTAAGCAGCGCGCCCACCAAGCCGGGCCCGTAAGTCACGGCCAGGGCATCCATATCGTTTAGGGTCATGCCCGCTTCCTTCAGCGCCTGGTCCACTACCCGGTCGCAGGCTTCCACATGGGCGCGGCTGGCAATCTCCGGGACCACGCCGCCGTAGAGGGCATGCAGGTCGATCTGGGAGAACACCACATTGCTTACGATCTGCCGCCCGTTTTCCACGATGGACGCCGCCGTCTCGTCGCAGGAGGTCTCCAGGGCCAGGATGCGCACAGATGGCTTTGCTTGAAGGGTTTTCAGCTTTTCACGGCAGGCTGATTCATAGGTCATGATCTTTGTTTCCTTGCTTTCAGATAGATGGCTGCTGTTAGGGAAAGCGCCGCCAGGGAGGCCAGCCAGATGACAGCGATATCCCCGGCATAGCCGATAAAGAAGGCGGTGGGCATTAACTGGAGAAGCAGGTCCGTTCGTGGATCCAAGAGCCACAGGTTGTTGGTAAAGAGCAGCTTGTGGAAGAGCCTGAACAGACTGTCAAAATCGATGGTCGCCCAGACGGCCAAAATCCCGGCCAGGATAAGTACGGCAGGACCGATGCGCAGATAGACACGGGCCAGGGAGGCGCGCAGATCAGGGAAGCGCGCAAGAGCCAGGGCAAGACACAATATGGCCACTAAGCCGCAGGCCAGGGCCACTTTCAGGCAAAGACCCAATAGCGCCTGCACGTCGTGCATGTGGGTCAGCTCTTTTTCATTAAAGGCTTCCCGCAGCGAGCCATGGACGGGAAGCGTTGTCTGCATGGTATCGGCATGGCCCGTCAGGTATGCGGTGATCATCTGGGCCAGGACCGGGTATTCCTTGGGATCCACCCCGGTGACATCGGGATTGGCATGGACGGAAAATTTTTTGGCCATGTAGCCGCTGCTACCGGCGATGGAATAGGTGACAACACAAAGAAGGCCGACGGTCAACGCCAGCGAAAAGAGAAGGGAGATGATGATACGCAAAGCTTTGTTCATAAATGACACCTGATGGAGAGTGTTAGGGGTGTGTATTGGGGAACGAGGCCGACACTTCATCCGCCTCCTTCGTCGGCACCTTCCCCTAAAGGGGAAGGCCTTCTCTTGGCTTCCCCTTTAGGGGAAGCTGTCGCTCGCAGGTGACTGATGAGGTGTAAGAAGGAACACTTTGGACTCTTGCTATGCAAGCAAATGCCATGCTTTACAGAAAAGTTAATAGTTATTGATGGGGTCCTGGGGGGACTTTTTTCAAAATGTCCCCCCTGGCGTCTTACTGCATCTTCAAATATGCGGTGACGAATCCCTCTAGGTTGCCGTTCATCACGTCGTCCACGTTGCCGGACTCGTAATTGGTGCGGTGGTCCTTCACCATGGTATAGGGCTGGAAGACGTAGCTGCGGATCTGGCTGCCCCACTCAATCTTCTTCATTTCGCCCTTGATGTCGGCCATCTTTTCTTCCTTTTCCCGCTCGCGCAGTTCCAGAAGCTTGCTTCGGAGCATCCTCAGGCACATTTCCTTGTTTTGCACCTGACTGCGCTCGTTCTGGCACTGGACGACTGTGTTTGTGGGGATATGGGTCATGCGCACGGCGGAGTCTGTACGGTTGACGTGCTGGCCGCCCGCGCCGCTGGCGCGGTAGGTATCGATGCGCACTTCCTCCATGTTGATCACAAAGGCCGCGTCATCCTCCAGCATGGGCGCCACGTCCAGGGAGGAGAAGGAGGTATGCCGCCGGGCGTTGCTATCAAAGGGGCTGATGCGCACCAGCCGGTGCACGCCCTTTTCGCCCCGCAAAAAGCCGTAGGCGTTGTCGCCCTCTACTTCAAAAGTGACGCTTTTGATTCCCGCTTCGTCCCCGTCCAGAAGGTCCAGGGTGTGCACCTTAAAGCCCATGATCTCGCAGTAGCGCAGGTACATGCGGTAAAGCATCTGCGTCCAGTCCTGGGCCTCGGTGCCGCCGGCGCCGGCATGCAGGGAAAGGATGGCGTTGCAGGTATCGTATTCGCCACGCATGAGCGTTTCCAGCTCCAGCGCGTCCACGTCCCGGCGCAAGGAAGAAAGGGATTCTCCGGCTTCCTTCACCAGGTCCTCGTCGTTTCCTTCCAGGGCCAATTCCATCGTTACTTCGATCTCATCAGCCTGATCGTTCAGCTTATTGTAGTGGTTCAGCTTGGCCCTTAAGGCGCTGAGCCGTTGGTTCACTTTGGTGGAGCGCTCCAAATCGTTCCAGAAATCAGGAGCGTTCATTTCTTCTTCCAGCTCTGATACTTCTTCCTTCATGCGGGCGATGTTAAAGTGCATCACCTGCCTGCATAATGCTTTCCCGGATCCTGATCAGGTCCTGCCGGAATTGATCCAGCTCAATCATGCCATTCACAACCTTTATGTTTTTTTGTTTAGCAACAAGTTGCTAGTGCTGTGGAGACTAATTTGCGGGGAGTAACGAGGGGCGCAGCGCCCTCGCTTGAAATCGTCTCGCCCGGCTTTGCCGGGCGGGCGGGGCGCTTGCGGAGCAAGCTTTCCTTAGTGTAAAGCTCGATGAAATGGCGCTTGCGCCATTTCATCGAAAGGCTACTCTTCGTCCTTCCCGTGGCAGTGCTTGTACTTTTTCCCGCTCCCGCAGGGGCACAGGGCGTTGCGGCTGACTTTGCCAACGCCGGCGGGCATGGGCTTTTGCCCCATGGTGTTGGCATCAGCGCCGCTCTCCAGGGTGGGGGTGGCGACGGCTTTGCGCTCCGGCGCCTTCTGCACCCGCGCCTGGTAGAGCCTTGTCACTGTGTCCTCCCTGATCAGGCTTACCATTTCATCGAACATTTCGTAGCTTTCGAACTTGTACTCGGTCACAGGGTCTTTCTGACCGTAAGCCCGAAGCCCGATGCCGTCCCGCAGCTGGTCCATGGCGTCGATGTGGTCCATCCACCTGGCGTCCACAGCCGAGAGGAGCACCACACGCTCGAACTCCCGCATGTCGATGCCCATGCCTGAGAGCAGTTCTTCCCGCTCCTGATAGAATTCCGCGGCCTCTTTATTGAGGAACTCCTGGAACTCCTTGGCATCCCAGCCCTCGATCTCCTTGCGGTGGGCTTCGATGGTCCCCTTCCTAATGCAGAGCTTTTCGATGTATTCTTCCGCGCCCGCAACATCCCAGTCCATGGCGTCCTCACCCGTGCAGTGGCGGGCGACTACCGACTGGATGAGGTCAGTGACCAGCTTCTGGATATAGTCGCGCATGTTGGCGCCTTCCAGCACCTGGCGGCGCTGGCCGTAGATGATCTCGCGCTGCTTGTTCATCACATCGTCGAACTGGAGCACGTGGCGGCGGATATCGAAGTTGCGGCCCTCGATGCGCTTTTGCGCGCTCTCGATCTGGCGCGTTAATAGCCCGGCCTCCATGGGCTGCTCCTCGTTCATCCCCAAGCGCTCAACCAGGGGGGCGATGCGCTCGGAACCAAACAGGCGCATCACGTCGTCTTCCAGGGAGATAAAGAACTGCGTGGAGCCCGGATCGCCCTGGCGGCCTGCGCGGCCGCGCAGCTGGTTATCGATGCGGCGGCTCTCGTGGCGCTCGGTGCCGATGATGTGCAGCCCGCCCACGGTCAGCACCCGCTCATGCTCCGCGTCGGTGGTCTTTTTAAATTGGTTGTAAAGCTCGTTGTACCGAGCCCTTGCGTCCAGGACCTCCTGGGGCACGTTTTCATTGTGCCCAGTGGCCTCCTCAATCAGCTCCGGCGGGACCTCATCCTGCCGCATCTGGCGGCGGGCCAGGAAGTCCGGGTTGCCACCCAAGAGGATATCGGTGCCGCGGCCGGCCATGTTGGTGGCGATGGTCACCGCGCCATAATGCCCGGCCTGGGCCACGATCTCGGCTTCCTTCTGATGGAACTTGGCGTTAAGGACCTCGTGGGGGATGCCGCGCATCTCCAGCATATGGCTGAGCATTTCACTGGTTTCCACCGATACGGTACCCACCAGGATCGGCTGGCCGGTTTGATGGCGGCTGATGATCTCTTCCAACACGGCCTTGAACTTGCCCTTTTTGGACTTGTAGACAAGGTCGTTAAGGTCCTTACGGATCATTTCCTTATTGGTGGGGATCTGGACCACGTCCAGGTTGTAGATGCCCTGGAACTCCTCTTCTTCCGTCTTGGCGGTACCCGTCATGCCGGAGAGCTTCTTGTACATGCGGAAATAGTTCTGGAAGGTGATGGTGGCCAGGGTCTTGCTTTCCCGCTCCACCTTCACGTGCTCTTTTGCCTCAATGGCTTGATGCAGCCCGTCAGAATAGCGGCGGCCAATCATCAGGCGGCCCGTGAACTCGTCTACGATAACGACCTCGCCGTTTTGCACCACATAGTCGACGTCCCGCTTCATGAGGGTATGGGCCTTCAAAGCCTGGAGGATGTGGTGATTGAGGTCCGTATTCTCGATATCGGAAAGGTTGTCCACCGAGAAGGCCTGCTCGGCCTTGCGGGTGCCTTCCTCAGTGAGGGTCACGGCCTTTTCCTTTTCCTCGATGTGGTAGTCCGTCTCATCATGGAGCCGGATCACGAACCTGTCCGCCTTCTCGTACATGTCTGTGGACTGG
>JAEWAH010000198.1 GCA_023391725.1 Bacillota bacterium
GGTATAGATCTTCTTGTCCCCAGGCTTGGGGGTAGGCGTAGGGGTGAACATCATATCATTTGTATCCACGGTGACACCGAAGATGTTTTCCATGCCGGTGAACACCTGGCCCCGAACCACATTTTCATACTCAGGCAGGAAAAGTGGGGCCCGAACCCCCTCCCACAGCGTCATTTGGTCCACAGGCTTGGGGGTTTCGCCCAGCTTGAAGATGTACCCCCGGCTGATGTAGTAATCGTCCGTGTACCCGCCGTAGGGAAGGAAGAGTAATGCGAAAGACACGGCGCACAGGAAAAAGGCGATGAGGCGCTTGAACAATCCGCTCCCTCCCTTCTAAAACAGGCGTTCCCCGTCGATGGCAGCGGAGACGCGGTTGGCGGAAAACACCAGGATGAAGGCTACCAGGGAGTTCATGATCCCGGCAGCGGTGCCCTGGGGAATGCTCTTTTTCAGGTCGCTGCCCTTCACATCGCCCCAGACCAGGTTGTAAATGAAGGTATCCAGCGTTTCGGAAAAATCGATGGTCACGGTGCGCTGCAAAAGCAATATCTGCTCAAACCCCGCCGAGAGCAGCGAGCCCAATGACAGGATCATCAAAATCTTGATCGGGGGCATGATGGAGGGGATGGAAATGCTTACGATGCGGCGAAAGCGCCCGGCGCCCTCGATGGCGGCAGCCTCATAAAGCCCGTGATCCACGCCGGTAAGCGCTGCCAGGTAGATGATGGCGCCCCAGCCTATCTCCTTCCACAGTTCGGACAGTGCGACAATAAAATAGAAAGTTGGGTTGTTTTCCAGCAGTACGGATTTGTTGCTCCCGCCGCGCAATGCCATGAGGAATTTCCCCAAGATGCCTTCAGACGGGGAGAGGATGTTGATCACCAGCGTGGCTGCCACCACCCAGGAAACGAAGTGGGGCAGGTAGCTGATGGTTTGCACCCCGCGCTTGAACCACTTGATCCGCACTTCGTTGAGGATCAGCGCCAGGAGGATGGTGGAGCAGTACCCGAATACCAGCTTTAGGGAAGAGATGGCCAGGGTGTTGCGCACGGCATTGAAAAACGCCGGGCGGGAGATCACGTTTTCAAAGTTGTTCATGCCTTGGAAGGCAGAAAGGTTCAGCCCAAAGGTGGTGGGGTCGGCCTGGAAAAAGGCGTAGGTCCAGCCCCAGAGGGGGTAATAGTTGTTCACCAGGATAAAGAGCACAAAGGGGACAGACAGCACCATCAGTTGATGCTGGCGCCGGAGCTTCTTGAAAAATCTGCCCTTTTTGAGGAGTGTTTTCGTTTCGCTCAAGCGCTTTTTGCGGCTTAAAATCGCGTCCGCAAGGCAAAGCCCGGCGGTGACCAGGGAAAAGCCCATGGCCACATATACGCCGCAGCGGATGTGGTTGTACAAAAACCCATAGCGGGTAATATCCACCGTATAGCCGTACTGCTGCAGGATGAAGAACAGCACAAAGAGAGCGGAAAGAAAGCTCAAGAGGAAGGAGAGCATCGCCCGCAGCCGGGGAAGCAAAAGCAGTACCGCGCCCAGAATGAGGCAGGCGAGGCTGAAACACAGGTAAAAGTTGAAATGGATGTATGTCCCTAACTGTACGGATACCTCCAGCGCCTTTACAAAGCTCTTGCGGGAGGTGCTGGAAAGGCCGCTTAAGTCCTGCGAAAGGGCAACGGAAAATCCGCTCTGGCCGATGACGGGGCGGCCGTAGGGGGCCTCCTCCATGACCAGGGGGGAAATGTAGTTTTGATCGACTTTCGCCAGGGCGGGAGGCACTGCCGTCATGTCCGCAAAGGGCAGGGCAAAACTGCATATAGCAAGGATGAATAAGGCCAAAGCAATGATGCGGCGGGTGCTAGGCATAGGTCACCTCCAATTTTCAGGAAGGTGGGGGGCTTTATTCCCCTCCCGGGGAGGGTTGGACCCGAAGGGGACGGGGTGGTTGACTGCAAAGCGCAGCGTTTATCAACCACCCCGGCGCTGCGCGCCACCCCTCCACGGGAGGGGAATCGGGGGAAAGGCACGCGATGCGCTCACAGCCAACTTGAAAGCCTTCCCCTTGAGGGGAAGGTGGCGCGCCAGCGCCGGAAGAGGTGTCGGCACACGCCAACTCTGGAAATGATGTTCTTCTCTCCGCGCAGAACACCTCTTCAGTCGCCTGCGGGCGACAGCTTGCCACTCGGCTTGCTCAATCGTCGCGCTGCCGCGCTGCGCTTGCATCGCTCGTTTCGCAAGCTTCCTCCGCCTCGCTTCATCCGCCGCAGTCGGCGCGAGGCTTCAGAACTCAAGGGGAAGCCTTTTGGGGGGAGCGCGGCGCGCCGGGGTCGTCGCGCCCTACAGGCAACCCCGGCCATCGCCCGCACCCCAAGAACTAAGCATACAATGAACCCTTACTTGCTGTAGTCCACGCCCGTGCTGATCAGCACCCTGGCGCGGCACTGCGCAGTGTAGTAATCCTCCAGCAGCTCATAGTCGATGGCTTCATAGGCATCCTTGAACTCTTTGTAGATGCTCTCGAACTCCTCGTCGCTTTCGGCCATGATCATCTTGAACCAGTAGCTGTTGGGCTTCAGGTCGTTCTGCTGCTGCTTGATGGCCTTGAGCGCCTCATCCGTAGGTTCGGGGATATCCCAGCCGTAGCCGTAGGGGCTCAAATACACATCGCCCACAAAAGGCGCCTGGGTGAAGGACGAAACGCCCAGCTCCTCGGCAATGGCCTTATACTCGGGGCTTACCGCATCAGCCATGGCGATGTCAGTATAGCTAAAGGTGCAGGGGCCGGAGCCGTCGGAATACCATTGGGAGGCAGAGGGCAGGCGCGGGAAGCTTTGGAAGAAGCCCTGCCAGATGCCTGTCTTGGCGGTAAAATCGTCGGCGTTAACGTAGGTCACGCCATTGGCAGCAAGCGCGCCGCCCTTTTGCCTGGCGGTGTACTGCTCATCGGTATAGGTGATCTTGCCGTCCACCAGATTGTAATGGACGCCTTCGATGCCGTAGTTCCACAGCTTCATGACTTCCTCTTTACACAGGTCATCAATGAACTGCACGGCACGGTCGATATCCTTGCAGGCGGTGGTGATGCACAGGCCCTTCATGGTGCCGGTCACGGCAAGCCCAGCATAGGTGTTGGGATAGCCTTCGTTCACCAGGGGCATAGGGATGGGCAGCTGATCGTACTTTTGGTTGGTGGTGAGGTTTTGCATCTCGTTCCACTGCACGCGCCAGAGCTCGTCATAGTAGCCCACCAGTGTGCCGGAGGACTTTTTGGCGATGTAGTCATCGTCGCTCTGGGAGAAGCTTTCCGGGTCGATGATGCCTTCCCGGTAGTACTTGTTGAGCAGCTTCGCCCACTCGTAGCGCATAGGCATCATTTCCCGATCATGGGCCTTATAGCCATCCTCGGGATCGAAGTAGTAGCCGCCAGTGTTGTGCATGCCCACCAGCCGATCGCCGGCCTGCATGACCCAGGCAAAATCGGAGAAGGGATTGAGTGAGAAGCCGATGTAGGGCGTGCCGTCGGCGGTCATGGGATGGGCAGCCAGGAAGGCCTTGATAGCCTCGAAGTATTCGGTGGCGTTAGTGATAATCTTGTTGCCACTTAATTTGACGGCTTCGCGGCTGAGCCAGAAGGCGGCGTTGGGATAGCCCACCGCGGGGGAGGCCACAAAGGGCGAATAGCCGCCGTACAGCGTTCCGTCGTCGTTATACTGCATGGCCAGCGTGTCGCCGTAGAGCTTGACAAGGTTGGGCATCTTGCCGGCCTTCACATACGGGGCCAAATCCACCAGCACCCCGGCGTCCTTGTACACGTTGTAGGCGTCGTGGGCGTTGATCAGGTCGGGCAGGCTGTTGCTGGCGATCTTCAGCGTCGCTTCGGACTTTTCATCTGTGCCGACAATGTATTCCACCTGGAGCGTTACATCGCCCACGATCTTTTGGATCTCGGGCCAGATCTCGGTATCCCCGGGCTGCACGCGGTTGGTCAAGGAGTTGGAGTCGCCATGGAACACTGTGAAGGTGATGGGGGTGCGCGCTTCCTCGGCCCAACCCGCGGGTATGGCCGCCAAGGTCAGCAGCATCGTCAGCGAAATGACCATTGCCAGAAGCTTTTTCATGGACTTTCCTCCTTTTATTTGATGCTTCCAGAAATGAAACGCCCCGCAGCCCCGCCCGACTGGGCTGGGGCATCGGCCGCAAAGCGCCTCCCTTTCCGCAGCAACAATTCCATACGCTATGCCGTGTCCGTATATGCGCTTTTCTCATTAATTAGCTAAAAGATATCACGCCGTTACTTTGCAGTCAAGCATCTATTTCCCATGTATCGAAAATTTTATGGCTCTGTAACGGAATTTCATATACTATATGGTTTCTTAGTTACCATAACGTTCATTGCTTGTCCGCTTTCTCTGTCCCCTTTGCCCTTGCACTACTCATTTTTCGACATTTTGTTATTTTCGTTTAGCTAACAAGTTTTTCTTCCTGTTCGGACTGCCTTCTTTCCGGCGATGCGAACGCTAAACGTACAAAAAATGTCATACGTAAAAAAATTAGCAGTCATAGCCAAAATGGTGGATACTTTTGCCACCCCCATATCGTTTACTGAAAAGAGCCATTCACGTACAAAGGAGGGGTAGGGATTGCATAAAAAGACAGCGCTCTGGGCGGTGGCATTTTGCCTTGCGCTGATGATCATGATCTTTCACGGCGCCCTGGCGGAAAGCCCGGCTGTAAGCCTTCAGGCAGAGCTGGGATACGCGGGGGCCATCACCTACATGCGGGAGATCCCTTTTACCATCACAGTCAAAAACGATGGGCCGGACATCCAGGGCGTCATTGGCGTGAGCGTTTACCGCAACCAGCAGGAGTACGACCGGTACGAGATGCCCATTACGCTGGCTTCCGGCGCACAAAAGCGCATTAAGCTCCCGGTCACGCTTAAAATGAAGCAGGACAGCTTCCGCATTGAGCTTTCCCAAAATAACACGGTCCTGGCGTTCATCGAGAAGGCGCCGGACCGCACCATCAACCCGGAAGCCGTGCTGGTGGGCGTACTCTCCCCCAATCCCCAATCGGTATCCTACTTAAGCGGCTCCCTGAACTCCGCTTCCCCGGACCGCACGGAATCCTGGCAGCCGGTAACGCTGGACGCGGAGTCCTTTCCCCAAACCGCCTCGCTCATGGACAGCTTCATGATCCTGGTGGTGGACGGGTTTGATATGGCAACCTTATCCCCTGCCCAACAGCAGGTGTTCGACAATTGGCTTCAAAACGGCGGTATCGTGCTGGTGGGCGGCGGAGCCCAGGCCGCTACGGACTACCCGTTCTTCTTAAAATATACGAATCTTGCGGCAGGCAAGATGCTTCCCGGGGAAGAGATCACTCAGGCTCTTGCCCAGTACGCCATCATCGATAAGGCGCCCC
Source organism: Bacillota bacterium (assembly GCA_023391725.1). GTDB lineage: Bacteria > Bacillota > Clostridia > Christensenellales > Aristaeellaceae > JAEWAH01. Next base: position 5,422 of record JAEWAH010000198.1, read on the forward strand.
TTGATCAGCCGGTGCTCTTGAACGAAGCAACTTCCCAGGATAAGGCCCTGGTTTCCGGCGCGCATCCCTTGATCTACATGCACAGCGCCGGGGCGGGCCTTGTATACACCGCTGCCTTTGAGTTGGGCGCAAAGCCGCTTACCGGCTGGGCGGGCCTTGGTGGCCTGTGGCCCAGGATCATCCTCAAAAGCGGCCTCACGCTGTATTCTCAGGCATACAACAAGCTCTCCACCCGCATCTGGGGCGGATCGTATTCCAACATGTACCTGCTGGATACCGTTCCTATCCCCAATGACGGCAGCGCCCTGCCGGCCATCGTACTGCTGGCGGGGTACGTGCTGCTGGCGGGCATCGGCAGCTATCTTCTATTGAAGCGCCTGGACAAGCGGGAGTGGATGTGGCTGAGCATCCCGCTTTTGACCCTGGTGTGCGTGGCCGGGCTGTTCGGTCTGAGCCGCAGCCTGCCGTTTAACAAGCCCATCGCGGCCACCATGGCCAGCATCCAGATCAATGAGCAGGGCGGCGTGATCGCCCTGCGCTCCGCCGCGATATCCAGCCCCTCAGGTGACGAAGAGGTGGTAAGTACCGCCGACGGCACACCGATTTCCCCTATAGATCAAAACAGCTATTACGTAGACCCGTCCAACGTCTCGCCCACCGCGCCCGCGCCAAGGCAGCTCAAGTACCGCTACCTGATGGGCAGCGAACCGGCGGTGGGCTTCCCCAAAAGCCCCGCCTGGACGGTGAACCGCATCGCCCTGTCCAACACCCAGGAGTTTCCGGGCAGAATTACGGCCCGGCTGTGGATGGAGGAGGACGGGCTCCATGCCAAGATCACAAACGATACGCCCTACACGCTCCAGGGCAGCCTGATGCTCACCAGCATGGGCTATGCCAGCGTGGGCGACCTTGCGCCCGGCCAGAGCGCCGATGCAACGCTTAAAAAGGACACGGAAGCGGAAAAAGCTGCCCAGGCCCCCTTGCGGCTGTATGAGACAAAGATCCGCGACGGACAGCTGATCTCCAGCACCATGACCCAGGTGGGCAGCTGGGACCTGTATTCCATCCTCTCGGCGGCCATCTACCCCGAGGAACAGGAGCCCGGGGCCGTCCCCTATGAGTTTAGAAAGACGCTGAGCGCAGCCCAGCAGCAGGAGCGCAGCTTCAAGGAAGGCGCGCTGTCCCAGCTGCTCAATGCAGACTGGACCGGCAAGGGCGGCGGAATGGCCAGCCCCTTCCACTTTACCGCCTTCGCCCAGGAGATCGGCCAGGCGCAGCTGCTTATCAATGGCAAGCCGGTCACCCGCACGGGCCACCAGGCCATCCTGGACGTTCTGATGAAATACGAGCCTGTTGGCCCCACCGGGGTCGTCTACTATCCCCCGGGGATGCTCCCCGCCTACCTGGCGGAAGTAGATAACGTAAATAAGCCTTACGCTAAAGGATTGGATCCCCAGGGAAAAAACGCCTACTACCAGCTGTCCGAGTCCCCTACCTTCTGCTTTAAGCTCCCCGACATGACGAAGATGGACATCTCCACCCTCACCATCATGCCGGCTTCCTACGATTCCATGCCCCTTTTGAAGCTGTACAACCAGCAGACGGGCGCCTGGGATGAGCAGACGCTCTTGTACCTGCCCATGAGCCCGGAGGCGGCCAAGCCCTACATCAGTTCCCAGGGAGAATTGTACATGCAGTTCGTGTCCAGTTCCACCTCCCGGGATTTTGACGGGATGATGGCCCCGTCCGTAGCGCTGGAAGGGAGGACGAAATAATGCTCGTTACGCAAGGACTTACCAAGAAATACGGCAAGTTCACCGCGCTGGACAGCTTGTCACTTACCATTGGCGACGGTGAACTGCATGGCTTTGTGGGCCCCAACGGTGCCGGGAAGACGACCACGATGCGCATCCTGTCCACGCTCATGCCCGC